>JAXDNH010000020.1:0-30881 GCA_034669525.1 Methylobacteriaceae bacterium
CGCAAGATCAAGCCGCAGCACGCGATCCAGCGTCTCTATGAGCTGACGCGCGATCGCAAGACCTACGTCACCACTGAAGTTGGCCAGCATCAGATGTGGGCGGCGCAGCACTGGCATTTTGAGGAGCCGAACCACTGGATGACCAGCGGCGGTCTCGGCACGATGGGCTACGGCCTGCCCGCGGCGATCGGCGTGCAGCTCGCGCACCCGCAAGCGCTGGTCATCGACATTGCCGGTGAAGCGTCGATTCTCATGAACATGCAGGAAATGTCGACCGCCGCGCAGTACCGGCTGCCGGTGAAGATATTCATCCTCAATAACGAGTATATGGGCATGGTGCGCCAGTGGCAGGAATTACTGCATGGCGGGCGCTATTCCGAGAGCTATTCGGAGGCGCTGCCGGACTTCGTCAAGCTCGCGGAAGCCTATGGTGCGCATGGCATCCGCTGCAGCGATCCGGGCAAGCTTGACGAGACCATTCGCGAGATGATCGATCATCCCAGTGCGGTGATTTTCGATTGCGTCGTCGACAAGCAGGAGAACTGCTTCCCGATGATTCCATCGGGTAAGGCGCATAACGAGATGATTTTGGCCGAACTCGCCGACGATGCGGGCGTCGAGCTCGGCGCGGTCATCGATGAGAAAGGCAAAATGCTGGTATGAGGTTCGTCCTCGTACCGGCATGCCGCACTCAAGCACATTAGGCTCGCCATGAACGCTCTTGTTACACCACCGATCTCGCCGCCCTCGCCCTACTCGTCGGCGCTCAGCAAATCGAACGTCGAGACACACACGCTTTCCGTACTTGTCGACAACGAGCCCGGCGTTCTCGCTCGCGTCGTCGGCCTGTTCTCCGGGCGCGGTTACAACATCGAGAGCCTCACGGTTGCGGAGGTCGCGCATGCCGAGCACCTCTCGCGCATCACCATCGTGACATCAGGCACGCCCGAAGCGATCGAGCAGATTTCGCATCAGCTCGACCGGCTCGTGCCGGTTCACAAAGTCACCGACCTGACGCTCGCCGGTAAGTCGATCGAGCGCGAGCTCGCGATGGTGAAGGTGCGCGGCAAAGGCGAGAACCGCGTCGAGGCGATGCGCCTCGCCGACGCGTTTCGCGCCCGTGTCATCGACGCATCGATCGAAAGCTTTGTCTTTGAACTCACCGGACGTCCGGACAAGATCGATCAGTTCGTCGAACTGATGCGTCCGATCGGTCTCGTCGAAGTCTCGCGCACGGGCGTCGCGGCGATCTCGCGCGGCCCAGAGCAGATGTGAGCCGGCTGGACGGCAGGCCGGTTCGGATATACATTGGATATCCGGAGGCAAGCTCGCAATGCGTACCACCATCGCCCGCTGGGGCAACAGCACCGCCCTCCGATTGCCCAAGGCGATCGTCGAGGAGCTGCGCCTAAAGCCTGGGCAACAGGTGGAGGTGGTCGTCGAGGGCAGCGAGGCGCGGCTGAAGCCGGTACCGCGTCCGCACACCTTCCTGCAAGAATTGATGTCCGAGGCCGATCGGATTGGCTGGGAAAACGAGCCGCCTTTGGTCAATTGGGGACCGGATGTGGGGACAGAAATCATCGACGACGAATATTCGCGTGGCGAGATCATCCCCGGGCCAGACGGCATGCCACTGCGGAAGCGAGAGCAATGAACCTGCCCGAAGCAGGCGATATCCATTGGGCTGACTTCGGCGAGACACTCGGCACAGAGCAGGCGGGCCGCCGGCCAGCGCTGGTGGTTTCGGAGCATGTCTTTAACGCGCGCTCTTCGCGCGTCGTCGTCTGTCCGATCACCAGCCGGCCAGCCGAATGGCCGGTCGTGGTACCAATGCCATCTTCTGTGCGCACGCGCGGTGTAATTCTGTGCGACCAAGTAAGAGCGATTGATCGTCGCGCTCGACTGTTCGGTTACATCGAACGGCTTCCTGACGATTCGTTGATTGTCGTGCGCCGCGTGCTCAGCGCAATTCTCGGCGTCGAGATGCAAGCACTCGGTACTTGACCTTGCCACATCAACCCTTCACCAAAGCGCGCTTTCTACCGCGGTAAGCCCGCTGATCTAACGAACCTTCGAGGAAAAACAATGCGCGTTTATTACGATCGGGATGCCGACATCAATCTGATCAAAGGCAAGAAAGTCGCCGTCATCGGCTACGGCAGCCAGGGCCACGCGCATGTGCTGAATTTGCGCGATTCCGGCGTGAAGGACGTCGCCGTCGGCCTGCGCGCCGGCTCGGCCTCCGCCAAGAAGGCGGAAGGTGAGGGCCTGAAAGTGATGAGCGTCGCCGATTGCGCCAAGTGGGCCGACGTCATCATGATGCTGACGCCCGATGAATTGCAGGCCGACATCTACGCTCGCGAGCTCGCCGACAACATGAAGAATGGCGCCGCGCTGATGTTCGCGCACGGCCTCAACGTGCATTTCAATCTGATCGAGCCGCGCAAAGATATCGACGTGCTGATGGTCGCGCCAAAGGGGCCGGGCCATACGGTGCGGTCGGAATATAAGCGCGGAGGCGGCGTGCCCTGCCTCATCGCGATCCATCAGGACGCCTCAGGCAATGCGCATGATCTCGGGCTGTCTTATGCCGCGGCGATCGGCGGCGGCCGTGCCGGCATCATCGAGACGACCTTCAAGGAAGAATGCGAGACCGATCTCTTCGGCGAGCAGGTCGTGCTCTGCGGCGGCTTGGTCGAGCTCATCCGCGGCGGCTTCGAGACGCTGGTCGAAGCGGGCTATGCGCCGGAAATGGCCTATTTCGAATGCCTGCACGAAGTGAAGCTGATCGTCGACCTGATCTATGAAGGCGGCATCGCCAACATGAACACTCGATCTCCAACACCGCCGAATATGGCGAATATTTCAGTGGACCGCGCATCATCACGCCGGAAACTAAGGCTGAGATGAAGCGCGTGCTCTCGGATATTCAATCCGGCAAATTCACACGCGACTGGATGCTTGAGAACAAGGTCAATCAGACGTCGTTCAAGGCAACGCGGGCCAAGAACAATGCGCATCAGATCGAGCAGATCGGCGAGAAGCTTCGCGCGATGATGCCGTGGATCGGTCAGAACAAGCTCGTCGACAAAGAGAAGAACTGACGCGCGGCTTGCATGAACCCGGACGTATCGACCGCCTCGCCTGATCAGGCCGGACCCGCGGTCGAGCTCCGGGGTGTCGAAGTTGCGTTTCGGCTCGCCGATGGCACGGACTACCGCGCCGTTTGCGACATCGATCTCAAAATCGCGCCGGGCGAATTCGTCGGCATCGTCGGCCCGACCGGCTGCGGAAAATCGACGCTGCTCAACGCTGTCGCGGGACTAGTTGGAGTTCGCGGCAGCGTGCGAATCTCCGGTGCACCGCTCACGGGCTTGAATAAGCGCGCCGGCTATCTCTTCCAGCAGGATGCGCTGATGCCGTGGAAGACCGCGCTCGCCAATGTGGCGGTCGCGCTCGAACCGGCGGGCGTGTCCGCTGCTGCAGCGAACCACATGGCGCGCGAATGGCTGCAGCGCGTCGGCCTTGCCAATTTCCTCGATCGCTATCCGCACCAGCTGTCTGGCGGCCAGCGAAAACGCGTCGCGCTGGCGCAGACGCTGATCCGCAATCCCGAAATCCTGCTGATGGACGAGCCGTTCGGGCCGCTCGATGCGCAGTCCCGCGCATTGATGGGTGATCTTCTGCTGTCGCTGTGGTCGGCGGACCGCAAGGCAGTGCTCTTCGTCACCCACGATCTCGACGAGGCAATCTCGCTCGCCGATCGCGTCGTCGTCATGTCGGCTGGGCCTGCGGCGCGTATCATCGCCGAGCATCGCATCGATCTGCCGCGCCCGCGCGTGAGCGCCGACATTCGGCTCGAGCCGCGCTTCCACGCGCTGCAGCGTGCGATCTGGGCGGACCTGCGCGACGAGGTGATGCGCGCCTACGACAGCAGCACGACGGGTGCGGTCGCATGAGAGGCCGCGCGGGACTGCTTCCCTTTCAGATCGCGATCGCCGCGGCGCTCATCCTCATCTGGTACATCGGCTCAAGCGTGCCGATCGGCGGGACGTATTTTCTGCCGAAATTCTTCTTCTCGACGCCAAGCGAGGTGCTCGCACGCATCACGAAAATGTTCTCGAACGCGTCGATCTGGCGTCACATTTACATAACGCTGTCGGAAACCGCACTCGCCTTTTGCATTGGCTCGACTTTAGGCATTGTCATCGGCTTCTGGTTTGCGCGCAAACCTTTGGTCGCCGCCGTGCTCGACCCCTATGTCAAAGCTGCGAACGCCCTGCCGCGCGTCGTGCTCGCGCCCATTTTCATGCTCTGGTTCGGCCTAGGCATCTGGTCGAAGGTCGCGCTCGGCGTCACGCTGGTCTTCTTTATCGTCTTCTTCAACGTCTATCAGGGCATCAAGGAAGTAAACCCGGTCATCCTCGCCAATGCGCGCATGCTCGGCATGAACGACCGGCAGCTGATGCGCCATGTTTATTGGCCGGCCGCGCTCTCGTGGATGTTCTCTTCCCTGCACACGTCCGTGGGTTTTGCCCTCGTCGGCGCGGTCGTCGGTGAATATCTGGGCTCCGCCGCTGGCTTAGGCTATCTTATTCAGGAGGCGGAAGGCGTCTTCGATGTCGCCGGCGTTTTCGCCGGCATGATCGTTCTCGCCGTCGTTGTGCTGATGATCGACTGGTTCGTGACGCTCATTGAGAATAGACTGCTCGCCTGGCGCCCGCGTCCTACGGAGCGCTTCTAAAAACAGACGGTCGGGAGGAGAGAATGAAGCTTACAAAAATTATCGGCGCGGCGATCGCTCTTGCGCTCACCGCGGGCGCGACGCTCGCGCAAGGCGCAATCGAGAAACCGAAGGTGATCCTCGGCGTCGGCGGCAAGTCCCTCCTCTACTATCTGCCGCTTACCGTCGCGGAGAGGAAAGGCTTCTTCAAAGATCGTGGCCTCGACGTCGAAATCCAAGACTTCGCCGGCGGGGCGAAAAGCCTTCAGGCGCTGGTCGGCGGCTCTGTCGACGTCGTGACGGGCGCCTATGAGCATACGATCCGCATGCAAGCGAAAGGTCAGGACATCCGCGCGGTGATCGAACTTGGGCGCTTTCCGGCGATCGTCGTTGCGGTGAAGAAGGGCGTAAAATTCGACACGCCCGCCGATTTCAAAGGCATGAAGATCGGCGTCACCGCGCCCGGCTCCTCGACGAATATGCTGATGAATTTCGTGCTCGCCAAGGCGGGTCTGACGCCGCAGGACGTGTCTTTCATCGGCGTCGGCAGTTCGGCCTCCGCCGTTGCTGCGATCCGCAATGGCCAGCTCGATGCGATCTCGCATCTCGAGCCGGCGATCACCATGCTGGAGCAGTCCGGCGATATCAGAGTGATTGTCGACACACGCACCGAGGCAGGTACGCGCGCCCTGTTCGGCGGCGAGAATCCCGCCGCAGTGCTTTATCTCAAACAGAGCTTCATTGAGGCCAATCCCAATACAGTGCAGGCGCTCGTCGATGCGCTCTACAAGGCGCTGCAATGGATAAAAACCGCGACCGCTGAAGACATCGCCGCCGTTGTGCCGGAAAATTATCTCCTCGGCGACAAAGCGCTCTATATCGCCGCTCTCGACCACTCTAAGGGGTCTTATTCTCAAACGGGCATGATCGACGCCGACGGGATGCGCAGCACCAATGACATGCTGGTGCAGTTCGAGCCTGAGCTCAAGGAAGCGAAGATGGATCTGACCAAGACCTTCGATCCGCGCTTCGTGCAGCGTGCGGCGGGGATGACGCATTAGCGCGAACTCGCGCGGCGCGCATGAACATCCTGTCGATCCAGTCGCATGTCGCCTACGGCCATGTCGGCAATTCGGTAGCGGTGTTTCCCATGCAGCGGCTCGGCCATGAAGTCTGGCCGATCCACACGGTGCAATTTTCCAATCACACCGGCTATGGCGCCTGGCGTGGCGAGGTGCTGCCCGCCTCGATCATCGACGAATGTGTCGCGGGTATCGCCGAGCGGGGCGTGCTTGTATCGTGCGATGGTGTGCTGTCCGGCTATATGGGCTCCGCGGAGACTGGTGAGGCGATCCTGCGCGCCGTTGCGCGCGTCAAGACCGCCAACCCGCAAGCGCTCTATTGCTGCGATCCGGTGATCGGCGATACCGGGCGCGGCATATTCGTGCACGATGGAATTCCCGAACTCATCGCCTCGCGCGCCCTGCCTGCGGCGGACATCATCACGCCGAACCAGTTCGAACTCGAATATCTGAGTGGCGGGCGCGTCGCCATGGCGACCGAAATGCACGCGAGCTTGGAAAAGGTCCACGCGCGCGGCCCTATGGTCATCCTTGTCACCTCGCTCCACATCGACGATACGCCAGCCGATGCCATAGATGTCGCCGCCTCCGAACCCGGCGCGATCTGGCGCATCCGCACGCCGCGGCTGGAGATTGCGCCGAATGGCGCCGGCGACTGCATCGCAGCTTTGTTCTTCGTCCATTGGCTGGCCACGCGGTCGGCCAAACCCGCGCTGGAGCGAGCGGTATCCGCCGTTTTCGGCGTTCTGTCGCGCACGGCCGCGGCGAATTCGCACGAACTCCTGCTTGTTGCCGCCCAGGACGAATTCGTCGCGCCAACCCGGACGTTCGAAGCGCTGCCGCTCTGAGGGAGCAACCAAGGCAAACGATTCATTAACCGGCTCGATGCGCGTAATCGCAGCATCGATTGAAGCCGCCATTAACCTTTGCGTGGCTCTATTCCGCTGCGGACATTCCCCAGTGGAGCAGGTCAGTTGCAGCGTACCGATATTTTCGTCATCGGGGCGGGACCCGCCGGTTTGACCACCGCCTACACGCTCGCCAAAGCCGGCCGCGATGTCACCGTCATCGAGAAGGACCCGACCTATGTCGGCGGCATTAGCCGGACGGTGAATTACAAAGGTTTTCTGTTCGACATTGGCGGCCACCGCTTCTTTTCCAAATCGAAAGAAGTCGTGGCGCTCTGGGACGAAATCCTGCCCGACGATTTCATCGAGCGGCCGCGCCTCTCGCGGATATTCTATCGCGGCAAGTTCTATTCCTACCCGCTGAAGGCGTTCGAGGCATTGCGCAATCTCGGATTTCTGCAGAGCGCCGCCTGCTTGCTCTCCTTCGCATTCGCCAAAGTGTTTCCGGTGACGAATCCAAAGACGTTTCACGAGTGGGTGCGCAATCAATTCGGCGAGCGGCTGTTCTCGATCTTCTTCAAGACCTACACCGAAAAGGTGTGGGGCATGGGCTGCGACGAAATCTCTGCCGATTGGGCGGCGCAGCGCATCAAAGGGCTGAGCCTCGGCGCCGCGATTGTGGACGGCTTGCGCCGCTCGCTCGGCCGCGAGAGGAGCGCGAGCACAGTGGACGGCCCGAAGACGCTGATCGAATCTTTCCGTTATCCGCGCCGCGGCCCCGGTATGATGTGGGAGGCGGCTGCCGAGAAGATCAAGAGGATGGGCGGACGTATCCTGATGGATCGCGCCCTCGAGGGTCTCATCTTCGACGAAGCCCGGCGCCTTTGGACCATCGATGCCGTTCGCGGCGACGGAACGCGCGAGACGTTTGTCGCCAACGAGGTCGTCTCGTCGGCGCCGATCCGCGAACTGATGAGTTCCCTGAAGCCGGCGCCGTTGAGCCTCCTCCACGCGCGCGAGCTGAAGTACCGCGACTTCCTGACCGTCGTCCTCATCGGCGGTTGCGAACGCGACCTGCCCGACAATTGGATCTACATCCACGACGAAACGGTGCAGGTCGGCCGTGTGCAGAACTTCCGCTCATGGTCGCCCGACATGATCCCCGACGAGGTCTCGACCTGTCTCGGCCTCGAATATTTCTGCTTCGAAGGCGATGGCCTGTGGTCCGCTGCAGATGCCGATCTCATCGCGCTCGCCAAGTCGGAGATCGCCAAAATCGGACTCATGCGTGCCCAGGACGTTCGCGATGCCTGCGTCGTGCGCCAGGCGAAGGCCTATCCCGTTTACGACGAAGACTATGCCAACAACGTGGCAGTGATCCGCCGCGAATTGCGCCTGCGCTTTCCGAGCCTGCATCTCGTCGGCCGCAACGGCATGCACAAATACAATAACCAGGATCATGCCATGATGACGGGCATGCTGACGGCCGGGAACATCCTCGCCGGTGAGACGCTATACGACGTGTGGCAGGTCAACGAGGATGCCGAATATTCGGAGGCCGGCTTCTCGGGCGCAGAACACGCGCTGAAAAGCGAGCGGCTCGTGCCGCGCCGCGCGGCTGCCGCGCGGGCCGCCTGACGCGGCCGCAATGACCTCCTGAAGACACGCCGATGAGCGTAGTGGCAAGCGATGATCCGGCACTAGCCGTGCAGGCGGATAGCGCAGTCCGGACCGCGCTGAAGACGCACGCCATCCCGTTTATGTTTTGCGCGGCTTTGTGGGTCGCGTGTCATCCATATCCCGGCATTGTCGGCGATTCCCGCATCTATATCGGGCGCATCCTGGCCGATCTCGATCCGGCAGGCGTCGGCCGCGACATGATCTTCGTCAATGACGGCCAATTCCGGTTCAGTCTGTTTCCGCTTCTCGCGCGCGGTCTTGTCGCGCATCTCGGTGCCGCGCTCGCGGCGGAGACAATCGCGGCACTCGGATGTCTCTCATGGTTTGCAGCCGCACTCGCCTTCGCGATGCAATTGGCCAAAGGCCGGGCACTCTGGATGGTGCTTGCCTTCGTCTGCGTGCTGCCGCACGGCTACGGCAACCATATGTTCGTTCCGGCCGAGGCGCTGGCGGTGCCGCGTCCCTTTGCCGAAGCGGCCGTGCTTGCGGCTTTCGCCATGGTGCTCGCCGGGCGGCGACGTCTTGCGCTCGGCCTGGCGCTTCTTGGCTTCGCCTTGCACCCGCTCATGGCGTTGCCAGGTCTTGCCGTCCTCGCCGCCCTTTATCTGCGCGATCGGCGTCTTGTCGGGGCTGGCCTGGTGCTCGCGGCTTCATGCGCGATTGCAGGACTCGCCGGCGTTCCGTTGCTCGATCGCCTGTTCGTCCGGATCGATGCGGAGTGGCTCGATCTTTTGTTCAAGCTTGATCCCTACCTCTTCCCGACACACTGGGCCCCCGGCGATTTCTCTCCACTCGTCGTGCAAGCCGCCACGATTCTGATTGCCGCGAGTCTGCTCCTCGGCGCGGCGCGGCGGCTCTTCATCGCATCGCTCGTGGTCGGCTTGGGCGGTATGCTTGTCGCGATCGTGCTCGGAGACGTGCTGCACAATCTGCTCGCGATCCAGGTGCAGACCTGGCGCGCGGCCTGGATGGTAGCGGTCATCGCCCAATATGCTTATGCCCTTTGCGCGATCCGGCTCGCGACCGGCGAGATACGCGCCGGCTATCGGCGTGTGACGCTGGCGTTGCTGACGCTCGGCTGGTTCGGCAATCCGAGCCTTTTTCTTGCCCTGCCGATCGCCGCTTTAGCTCTCGTGCTGCATTTCGGGCCCTTTAGGAAGCCGATCGCCTCACGCTACGTCATCACCGTCTGGATCATCGTCACCAGCCTCATTCTTCTCTCTTATGCGGGCGTCCTGACGACCATCCTGCAATTTCTTGCGCGCATGCCCTCCAGCGCGGCGCTCGGGGTTCTTTACGGTTTGCGCATGGATGCGATTGCGCTGCCGATCTGCCTCGTCGCTTTTCTGTGGTGGGTGGCAGGGCCGCAGCCGCGTCTTTCACCAGCTCTGAGCACGGCTGCCGTGCTCGGCTGCGCGATGGTCGCGGTAGCCATCTGGTCGTCCCGCTCCGAGGCCGCGCGGGATTTTGAGACATTGCACAATCCGCGGGAATTCGCACGCATCCTGGATGGCCGCCCGGGCGAGGTTCTGTGGGTCGACGCGAAAAGCGAGACGTGGCAGGTGCTCGGACGGCCGCAATGGGGCTCGTCCCAGCAATCAGCGAGCGTCGTTTTCTCGCGGCCGCTCGCGATGCTGTGGCGGGATCGCGCGCAGGCGCTGCTCGAAAACGGCCTGATTCAGGCGAACGTCTTCGCGCCCTGGCAATCGACGGACGCGAGCGCTATCCCGAATGTCACGCGTGAAGCTCTCGATCGCATATGCGCGCGGAGCGACGGCCCGGTCGCGATCGTTTTTCCCTTGGAAAAGGGGAGGCCGCTACCCGTCGATGTCACCGGCGCGATCTGGACTGTGCCGCACTCGCGCTTCCTGCCGGACATCAACGAAAAGAACATCTGGCATGAGGTCGACCGTTATGCGGCCGTCGGGTGCGCAGACAGGCCGAACTCCGAAAAACAGGGACGCGATATGCACCCACCCGCTCTGCGTGGCGGTCTGCTATGAGCGAAGGGCCGGCGACGGTCGAGTGAAGACCGGGTAGAAACCTGACCCTCCCGACGCCTCCGCTGATGCAGGACGATGAAACGACGCTTCTTCACGCTCGATGTGTTCACCGATCATCCGCTCGCAGGCAACCCGCTCGCCGTCGTGTTCGATAGCGATGGGCTCGATGCGCCACGCATGCAAGCAATCGCGCGCGAGTTCAATCTGTCCGAAACCACATTCGTTCTTGAGCCGCGAGATTCCGTAAACACCGCCGCTCTGCGCATCTTCACGCCGGCACGGGAACTCCCCTTTGCCGGTCATCCGACCATCGGCAGCGCGGTCGTGATCGCCGTGCTACGCGCGCCGGAAATGCTCGGCCGCGGCGATCTGCAGATCGTCATCGAGGAAGAGGTCGGTCCGGTTCGTTGCGACGTGCGGCGCGGGAGCGGGGCGTACTTCGCTTCCTTCGGACTTCCGGCACTTCCCTTCACGCTTCCCGATGCACCGGAAACCGCGGACGCCGCAGCGGCGCTCGGACTCACCGCAACCGACATCGGTTTCGATCGGCACCGCATCTCCCGCTATTCCTGCGGCACGCCGTATACTTTTGTGCCGGTGACCGGACTCGAGGCAATCGCGCGCGCGGCGCCCGATCTCGCCAGCTTCCGCCAAGTGTTTGGTGAAATGGGCGCCTTCCTTTACACGCGCGAAACGACAAGCCCGGAGAACGCGGTGCATGCGAGAATGTTCGCGCCGCGATTCGGTATTCCCGAAGATCCCGCGACGGGATCGGCGGCGGCAGCTTTCGCGGGAGTGGCGCAGGAATTCGAGACGCCCGAAGATGGCGTCCACGCCATCACGATCGAACAGGGCTTCGAAATGGGCCGGCCGAGCCTCATCCATCTCACAATGGAGGTCGCGGGCGGGAAGCTGATCTCGGGTGAGATCGGCGGATCGGCGGTCATCGTCTCGCAGGGGACGATCGAGGTTTGATTCCCGCTCTGCGCATCGAGAGGGTCGACGCAATCGATATCCATGTCGAGCCATATGATTGGCCGTTCGCGCGCGAACGCGGCCGCGACATCGATGCCCATTGGCAGGAACTTCGTGCCGCACGGCCGCACTTGTTCGACGGCCGCGTTTTTTTATTTCGCGATCTGCAGACCAAAGATGCGCGATTGACCGGCGTCTGTTTCGAAGTCGACTTCAAGGCCTTCATTGCGGCCCGCGATTTCGGCCATCCGGACAAAGCTGTCTTCAACTGCTTTGCGCAGGGGGCGTTGCGCGCGCCGGACGGCGCGTTTCTTCTCGGTGAAATGTCGGCGCATACCGCGAATGCCGGCCGCATCTACTTCCCCGCCGGCACACCCGATCCGAGCGACGCAGCCGGTGGCCGCCTCGACCTTGATGCCAGCGTTATGCGCGAGCTTACGGAAGAAACAGGGCTCGGCGCTGACGACATCGCGCCCGAGCCGGGGTGGAGCATCATTTTCGACCGGCAGATGATTGCGTGCTTGAAGCCGATGCGTCTGAAGCTTCAACGCGCCACCGCGCTCGCGCGCGTCGCCGATCACATCGCGAGCGAGAAACATCCGGAACTCGCGCGCATGCACGTCGCGGCATCGCACGACGATATTATCGCCGACCGCATGCCGCTCTTCATTCAAGCCTATCTGATGCGCGAACTCGCGTAGTCGCGGGTGCGCTAAGCGGGGTAGCCGTGGCGCGCTTTGCTCGAACGCACGAGCCCGATCGCCTCGCCGTCACGTCCAGCCGAGCAGGCCGCATCGGCGCGGGCGATTTCGCTTTGGAATTGCGCGTAGACGGACTTGTTGACGTTGCCGGTATCGAAGTCGTTCTTCATCACCGTCTTGTAGCGGGCGATCTCGCCTGAACAGCCGCCGCCCTGCGACATGTCGCCATGCGAGGCGAACTGGGCGACGCCCGGCTCCGGCGCATTGCTCGCGACGGGGCTGGCGGACTTACAGCCGGCGAGCGCCAGGCTCCATACGGCGACCGCGACGAAAACGGCTGACAGCGGCGCGGCTTTGCGGATTTCGAACATGGCTTCCACGCGTCTCAAGGACGCCCCCCATGGGCAGGATCGCTTACCTGCCCGCAGGGTCAAGCCACTCCGTCAGCTCCGGTGCACTTTCTCAGGCACCGATGCAGCGATGCATCACTTATCGAGGTCCTGCGCCATCTTAAGGTGCCCTTGAAGGTCGGGCAGCGTCTTGTTGGCCCAGGCCTTCAGGTCCTCATTGTCGCCGCCCTTGCCATAGCGCTCGAACAGCGACACCGCGTCCTTATGCGCGCTGACCTGATCGGAGTGATACTGCTTGGTGAAATCCTTGCCGTTCAAGCCTTTGAGCTTGTCGAGCATGCTCTTCTGCGAGGACGACATGTCGGTCGGAAGGTCGGCGCCCTTCACTTTGCCGCCCGAGACCATTGCTTTCACCTCGGACGACGTCTTCGTATGGTCGGTGACCATCTTCTGCGCGAAGCTCTTCGTCTGAGCGTCGTCAGCCTTCTGCGCGGCAAGTTGGCTGGACTGGATTTCGAACATATCGCTCATCGCGGCTTGCCGAATGAAATCGGGCGTCGACGGCGTGATCCCCAAGGCCGAATTCACACCTGTTTTCTCCCCGACCGACTGTGCATAGGCCGGCGCGGCAAGGACGCCTGCAGCGATGACGCAAGCGGCCAAAACACCTGTTTTTATCATAAGTTAACTCCCGAGGATGTGCTTTTGGTGTGCGCAGAACCGCGAGGGATGCTTGTGGTTCCAGCGCGGCAGACTAGGCGCGAATCCACCACTTCGGGATGCGGCGCGTGCTCCAACACACGGCGGGCGGGATTGTGTGTGACTAGGAGCTAGGGTGAACTGGCTCGAACCAGGTAAGACCAATGCGAAACGGCCTCTATTCCATCCACGTCCAGCTCGGCGATGGCCGCGAGGGCAAGGGCAGCGGCGTCCTCGTCTTTAACGAGGGCGTGATTCTCGGCGGTGACGCGTTTCTCTACTACACCGGCAAGTATTCGGCGGAAGGTTCGACGGTGCGCGGCGAGGTCGTCATCAATCAGCACACGCCAAGTCTCGACGCCAATCCGATCTTCGCCGGCGTGGAAGTCGGTATCGGCTTTTCCGGGCAATTCACCGACACCACGGCGACGCTCAACGGCACGGGGCTTGTCGGCCGCAACAGCGTGATCTTTCGCGCGAGCCTCCGACGCCTCGCCAGCGTCGAAGGCGCGACGGAGTTCAGGTTGCAGAAAGGTCTGCTGACGCCGGTAGGCTAAAACGAGGACCAGCGCTGATCGCGCCGGCCAATGTGCATCACGCGGGCGCCAGAACCGCCGGCGGCCGCGTTGGACGCGCGAGCGCCGAGGCGATCTGGACGGCGCCAGCCAACAATCCGGTCGCAACGGCGAGCCGCCACGACAGGTCATAAGAGCCGAGCGCGTCGTACAAGAGTCCGCCACCGAAGGCGCCGACAAAGCTGCCGATCTGATGGCCGACAAAGGCAATGCCCTGGATCATCGCCTGCCAGCGCAGGCCGAACATTTCCGCGACCGCGCCCGCAAGCAGGGGCACGACGCCGAGCCAAGTGAAGCCCATCAAGGCCGCGAAGACGAGCGTGCTCGCGGGTGTCGGCGGCCAGTAGAAATAGATGCCGAGAATGGCCGAGCGCAGGATGTAGATCCCGCCAAGCAAGACGAGCTTGTTCCAGCGTCCGCCGGCCCAGCCGAAGAAAAGACTGCCCAGCACGTTGAAGCCGCCGATCACGCCGAGCGCTTCCGCGCTCAGCATCGGGTCCATGCCGCATAACGCGAGATATGTCGGCAGATGCGTCGTCAAGAAAACGAGCTGCAGCCCGCAAACAAAGAAGGCGATGGCGATGACCATGAACGGGCCGTTCTTCAGCGCCACCGCGAACGCCTGTCCGGCAGATCGGTCGTCGACGCCGCCGGGGAGCGGCGGCGGCTCTGGGATCTTGTCCGCCCGGCCGGCAATCCATGCGGCTGGCACCATGATACAGGCGAGCGCGACGAAGCCGACGACGCCGATGCGCCAGCCATAGCCGGCCGACAGCGCCTGTCCGAACGGTGCGGCGATCATTGCGCCGATCGACCCCGCCGCGGAGACGATGCCGAAAACGAGGCTGCGGAGCTGCGCCGAGACGGCACGCGCCGAGACCGACATGGCGAGCGCGGACGCGGTGCAGGCGAGCGAGGCGCCGATGAGGATGCCAGCGCCGATCATCACGCCGATAAGGCCGTTGGCGGCGGCAAGCGCGCCAAGGCCCACGACATACATGATCGCGCCAACCACCATGATCGGGCGAAAGCCGAAGCGCGGCGTCAACGCGCCGGCGACCGGCTGCAGGAAACCCCAGGCGAGGTTCTGAACGGCGATCGCCAGCGTAAAATCGGAGATCGAGATGTGCACGTCCCGCGTCAGCGGCTGCATGAACAGGCCGAGGCTTTGCCGCAAACCCATGCTGAGACTCAGCATCACCGACGCGCCGATGAGGATCGGCAGAGCCGGTCCTAGCGCACGGAGGTTTACGCGTAAGGTCGCCATCATCGGCTCCGACAGCGGTCTCGCGGCAGACGCCGCGTTGATCACATTGCAGCCAGCCTTTTGATGCGCTGCGACATTCTGTCAACCGCCACGCGCGCAGAGCAGTTATGCGGCTTGCCTCACGGGGAGCGATTGTGGAGCCGCCGCTCCCAATCGAGCGCCTGCCGGACGATCTCGTTTAGATTGTCGTGCTGCGGCTTCCATCCGAGTTCGGCGCGGATGCGATCGTTCGCCGCGACGATCGCCGCCGGATCGCCGGGACGGCGGCCGGATTTCCGCACGGGAAAATCCACGCCCGAGACTTGCTTCACCACATCGATCACGTCGAGCACGGAATAGCCGCGGGCGTAACCGACATTGCAGGTGAGATTGCCGCCGCCGGCGCGCAGATAATTCAGCGCGTCGACATGAGCGCGCGCCAGATCGGTCACCTGGATGTAGTCGCGCAAGCACGAGCCGTCCGGCGTCGGATAATCCGTGCCGAACACCTCCATGCCCGGGCCGCGGCCGAGCGCCGTCTGCACCGCGACTTTGATCAGGTGCGTGGCGTTCGGCGTCGATTGTCCAATGCGCCCTTGCGGATCGGCGCCGGCCACATTGAAATAGCGCAGCACCACATAAGAGAGATCGTGCGCTTTCGCCGTGTCCTCGAGCATCCACTCGACCATCAGCTTCGAGCGCCCATAAGGCGACATCGGCTTTAGCGTTTCCGTTTCGCGGACCGGCACCTGCGCCGGCTCGCCATACACGGCGGCGGTGGAGGAAAAGATGAAATGCTTGACGCCGCAATCGACGGCGCAGGCAAGCAGCGTGCGCGCCATGGCGGTGTTGTTGAGATAATAGCCGAGCGGATCGGCGACCGACTCCGGCACCACGATCTTTGCGGCGAAATGGATGATCGCCTCGATGCCGTGCTTGGCGAGAAGCTCGGTGACAAGATCCTCGTCGCCGAAATCGCCGAGGATCAGCGGCACGTCGTCCGGCACGGCGGAGCGGAAGCCGGTCGACAGATTGTCGAGCACGACCACCTTCTCGCGCGCCGCGAGAAGTTCGAGCACCGTGTGGCTGCCGATATAGCCGGCGCCGCCGGTCACCAGAATGGCCATGTGCCGCCTTGCCGTTCGCCCTTTGGATCAAGTCTAGCGCGCCTGCGCTAAGTTTGTGTCAATTCCGGCGCCGTCCCCGGCTTGCGTGGCGACGGGTGCAATGAGACAAGCCGCCGTCACGCTTCTCTCCACGGATTCCCATGCCAAAACGCATCCGCAAGGCCGTCTTCCCGGTTGCCGGTCTCGGCACCCGGTTTCTTCCTGCGACGAAATCCGTGCCGAAGGAAATGCTGACGGTGGTCGATCGCCCCGTCCTGCAGCACGTCGTCGAGGAAGCGAAAGAGGCCGGAATCGAGCATTTCATCTTCGTCACCGGCCGCAACAAGGGCGTCATCGAAGATCATTTCGACATGGCCTACGAGCTCGAAGACACGCTGCAGAAGCGCGGAAAGGTCAAGGAGTACCAGGCGCTGATGGCCGATCTGCCGCCAGCGGGCGCGACCAGCTTCACGCGCCAACAGGCACCGCTCGGCCTCGGTCACGCGGTCTGGTGCGCCCGCGACATTGTCGGCGACGAGCCTTTCGCGGTGCTTTTGCCCGACATGATCACGACGCCTTCAGGCAAAGGAAAAGCGCGCTGCCTCGCGCAATGCATCGACGCTTACGAGAAACACGGCGGCAACATCATTGCGGTCGAGGAGGTCGCGCCCGAGGAGACGCACAAATACGGCATCGTGTCGGTCGGTCGGGATCACGGCCATACGTTCGAGATCACCGGGATGGTGGAAAAGCCGCCGCAGGGCACGGCGCCCTCGAACCTGTATGTGTCAGGCCGCTACGTGCTCGAACCCGAGATTTTCGCCATCCTGGAGAAGGGCGAGAAAGGCGCGGGCGGCGAGATCCAGCTGACCGACGCCATGCTTGCGCTCGCCAAGAGCCAGAGCTTTCATGGCGTGCGCTTCGACGGCATCACCTATGATTGCGGTTCCAGCCTCGGCTTCCTGACCGCCAATGTCGCTTTCGCGCTTGCCGGCGAGGACATCGCGCCGGCGTTCCGGGCGGAGCTGAAGAGGCTGTTGGGGTGATCGTCTTCTTCAGCTTTCTACTTTGCGACGCGTGCGGCGTAGACGATTGCCCGCCCATTTAAGCAAGCCCCGTCGCAGCACCTGGCGCCAAGCAAATCCGCCGAGCATTTCGTTTGCGGCGGCATCAAGCGGCAGCGCCAGGTCGACGATCGGCAGCCGGTCGGCCCAAAGCCGGTCGATCATCTGATTTCCGGGCGCAGTGCATGAATCGGTGACGCGCGTCGTAGCGTCCGTCTGCTGGATGCGTGTCGCCTCCAGCGCAAGCTGAACGCCGGGAGATTGGGCTGCAAACGCCTCGTCGTATGCGATTTTCCAGAAGAACGCCCGGTCGCGGCTTCTGAGCATAATGCTCATTGCAATCGGCCGGTCATCGATCGTCAAAGCATCGATACGGCATTTTCCCTCGCGTGCGAGCCGGCGCGTGATCGTGCGGGCGAAGGCGGCGCGCGAACTGTCACAAAGTAGCGCGGTACGGCGCTTGCCCTTCCAACCCTTTTCTTCGAGCGCGAGGAAGTCTTCGGTGGCGCTACGAATGTCGGCGGGGCTTTGCGAACTGCGCACGCGGACGCTTCCGTGCCGCTCGAGCTGACGGCGCCGGCGTCTGAGATTTTGACATCCCTCCTTCGAGAGGGTCACGCCCGCACCATTGGCGAATAGAGCGGCGCGCTTGTGCTGATCGAGCAGGCGCCATTCAAGGCCGGTATCGAGCGCGTGTGCCACGATGCACGCGAAGGTCGGACCCGAACGCACCAGTTTTGGAAAGACGATAATCCGAAGCCGCGGAAACGCATCCGCAAGCCAGGCGAAAACCGCGGCGACTGTTTCGGTGGCGTGTGCCGCATCGAGGAGCGGCAGGCCAAGCGCAGATTGCTTGTGACACCAGAGCGTCGCGATATGCGCTCCGAGGAAATTGCGGCGCAGGACCAGCGCCCATAAGGCAAGGAGCCGTCCGCGCTCACTCGCGCTCGTCCGCTCCCACACTGCGACAAACGTCGGGCGATCGGCGCGTGCGAGGTGCTGGGCGGCTGCGAGCGCGAAGCCGGGCTCCATGAAAACGTTCGGCTCAAGCGCACGGGAGACGAGGCCGGCCCATTGCTCGGCGATCTCGGCGGCGATCTCGAAACCGAAGGCTTCGATGATGAATGGCGACTCTGCCGAACCGGCAACTCCCCCGGCATTGCGCGGCAGCGCTCGCGATTCATCGCGGAATGCGGCTTCGACTTCGCCAGGCCTATTCAGCCATAAGGGAACCGGCCGCGCGTTCCAGAAGGAGGATGCCATCCATCTTCTCCGGCTGCCGTTCCGTTTTGCGACGGTACCGCTCCGCAACGGAGCGGGTTTCTGCACGGCAGAACCTCCGGATGAAGGGCTCCAAGACTCGCGCCAGATCAGGCGCAGCATGCCGCGAGGAATGGATCAGACGTCGTTCCAGAATCGGCGACGCCTTAGCGCTGGTTCAGCCCCGCTCAAGCGCGCCGCTGCTCCCGCATATCTCGATCGCGCGGAATGTTCGCTCAAGAGGGCCAGCGCCAATCCGAGGAACAGCCCGCCACCTAACGCCAAAAGGGCGACCACAAGGCGGCGCGGATTAGAGGGAGACAGCGGCGGACGTGCGGTTGCGATGACGCGTGCCGGCGGGCTCTCGGATTCCTGCTGGCTCAGCGTATCCTGAATTTTGGCGAACCGGTCGTAGCTTGCGCGCAGCACTTCGACCTCGCGCTCCAGTTGGCGCAGCGGCACGAGCTTCTGGCTCGTGAGATTCGACTGTCCCTTGAGCTGATCGATCTGGTGTTCGAGACTCGCGGCGTTGGCGCGGGCGGCGTTGTATTCGGACTCGATGCCCGTCTGAATCCGGGCGAGTTCGTCGCGGATCAATCCCTTCAGCTTCGTGTTCTGCGCCTGCGCCTCGACGAGCGCGGGATGACGGGCGCCGAGCGTTTCGGAGAGCCGCGCGAGTTCACGCTCGCTGTCCGCCTGCTGTGTGCGCAGCCGCTCGATCACCGGCGATTTCAGTGCATCTGCCGAAGCTTCAATACGGCCCTGCTTGGCAATCCGTTGAACTTGATCGAGACGAGCCTTGGCTTCGGACGCGCGTGCCCGCGCGGTGCCGAGTTCTTTGGTTAAATCCGCGACCTGCTGCTCGTTCGAGCGCAGACCTTCCGTCGAGACGATGCGGTTGGCGCTCTTATAGGACTCGACCTTGTTCTCGGCGGCGCGAATTTGCGTCTCGAGACCGGCGAGCTTCTGACGTACCCAGCGGCTATCGTTCTCCGCCGCTTGCACGCGGGCAGCGATCTGATCCTCGTTGTAGGAATGAACAACGGCATTGGCCAGATTTGCGGCCTTGTCCGCGTTTGATGCCGTCGCTTGAACGTCCACGACGTAAGTTCTCTCGGGCCGTTTGATCGTGATCCTTTCGGCGAGCGCGATAAGGTCGACGGCCTCACCCGGCGGGCGCGCCGGCCCAAGCAGGCGCGACAGAAGGCTGCGATTCTCGCCGTTGAAGTCTGGGTCCTTTTCGAGATGCTCGCTATCGGCAACACGCTTCAGCACCCCTTGGGAGGTGAGCAGCTTCACCTGACTGTCGATTGCGCTCGTGTCGGAGACGTAACCGGGCTGCACCGGATCAGCGCCCAGTCCTCGCCCAAGATGCGGGTCGAGGAGAAGGACCGCAGACGCGGAATAAGTCCGGGGAGCAAAGGTGTAGTAGAGCGCGCCCGCCGCGACGCAGCCAATCACGCTGAGGATGACCATCCAGCGGCGGTGCCAGAGAACGTGCGCGATGCTCTGCTCCTCCGCCGGACTTGCAGGCTGCCGCGGCTCGGCGCTCCGCCTGGACAGATCGGCTGAATACGGTTCGCGCGGAAGTACGGTCATAGGTTCCTCCCTGCGGACGCGCTGCGATCCTCCCGCTGCAGGACGAGCAGAATCAGTGCGGTAAGGACGGCAAAGCTGGTTGTCTTACTGGAGAGGCTCGTCGACGTGCTTGCACCCGCGAAGTAGAACAGGAACACGGCCAAGGCGCCCCGGCCCGACAGCCGAACGACCGAAACGACGAACGCCGCGAGGCCCGCGATCAGCACCGTACTCATGATAAGACCGTAGGTCAGAGCGAAGCCAACCCAAAAGCTCTCGACCCCGAACTCAAGGCCTTCGAGGCGCTGCCATGTCTTCACCACCGCTTGATCGGGAGCCAGAACGAGGTCCCGCCAGGGAATAGGATCGAAGAGGCTCCACATCGTGAGGCGCGCGAGCGCACTACCGTCATCGGCCCTGAACCGCTCGGCCATTCGGTCGAAGAGGCCCGTCTCGCCCATAGCGGCGAGCCCCATCCCGATCAGCGGCAGTACAAGCAGGATAGCCCCTGCGGCACGAAGGCCGAAAGCGCGGCCTGCGATCAGCCGCCGTGCAACGCCGGCTAAGCCCAACAGGACAAGGAGCAATCCGGAGAATACCAGCGAAGCGCGGCCGCCGAATGCGAACATCGCAAGGAATGCGAGCAGTCCCAACCCGAGACGCAGGCGTCTGCCAAGCCATGCGCTGCCTCCGCAAGCGAGGCAGACCAGAAAGGCTCCCATCAGCATCGCATTTTCAAGCGGATGACCAAACAAGGCGGTCGCCCGCCAATCCGACGCGAGATCGGCGCGCCAATCGAAGACGAGATCCGTGCGGGTCGGGTCGGATGTGACACCCTCCGGCACTGAAATGTGGATCAGCCGCCATCCGGTTGAGACTTCAACGAGGGCCAACACGGCATCCGCGGCAAGAATGCCGACCAACATCATGGCGAGCAGGCGCGCGATGCGCTCGTCGAGCCCGGCGAGAAGCATCGTCAGGATGAGCGCCAGCAGGAACGTATCGATAAGCGGGGTCACCGGCGAGCGGGCAACGAGAACGATATAGACCGCCAGCAGACCCAAAGCAGCGAGATAGACGAGGAGCCCGGGCTGCATCAACAGCAGCCGCTGCAGCGTGCGCGCCGGATGGGGCGAGGCGGCCAGCCGCACCAGGAGCGCCATGGCGGCAAGGTAACTTCCGGGATGGATCTTGGCGAGCGCACTTCCGCCCGCCGTGTCGTAATCGATGCCATAGATGGCGAGCGTCAGGGGCGAAATGGCGCAGAGCGTCACGAGTGCCGCAACCGTCAGCGCCAGTGCGAGAGGTTGGAGCACATTGTTGCGCCAAGAGGCCATTGAGCCGACGGCGCTGAAGGGAACCGGGCCGGAAAGACTCATCGGCCTACCCCTGAGACGCCGCTGGCGCCCGGCCAAGGTGCTTGCCAGCCGGCTGCGATCAAGCGTATTCCCGCGCCTTCGGTCGCGGTCGCATTCCTCAGTGGGCGCGCCTGGCAGCGGGAGCCACGGGGTCGGTTGTGAAGATTTTGCCGGTGATCATGTGCGGAGGGGCGGGCACGCGAGTGTGGCCCGAATCCCGGGAAACGCTGCCGAAGCAGTTCATCCCGCTTATCGGCACGCAGTCCACGTTCCAGATGGCGATCGCGATGCTCGAGGATCCGGTGTTCGAGACACCGGTCGTCATTTCCAACTTCGATTACCGCTTCCTGCTTGTGGATCAGCTCGAACAGATCGGCGCCAACGCGGAGATCGTGCTCGAGCCGATGCGCCGCGATTCCGGGCCTGCTGTTGCCGTTGCTGCCGCCATTGCTGCCGCGCAGGGGCCGGACACGATCGTTGTCATGCTGGCGGCCGATCACGTCGTGCGCGACCGCGCCGGGCTTGTCGCCCTGTGCAAGCGGGCCGCGGCGGCGGCCGCCGAGGGCCACATCGTGACGCTTGGCATCAAGCCGACCGACGCCGCGACCGGCTACGGCTATATCCGCCCGGGTGCGCCGGTTTCCGAGGGCAGCCCGGTTCTCAAGGTCGAGTCCTTCGTCGAGAAGCCGGACCGCGAGACCGCCCGCCAATATGTCGAGGCGGGGTATTTCTGGAACTCCGGCAATTTCATCTTCCGCGCCGACGTCATGCAGCGCGAGCTCAACCATTTCGAGCCGGAAATGGCGCAGGCCGCGCAGGCGGCCCTTGATGGCGCACGCCGCGACCTCGGCTTCACCATGCTTGACGCCCCGGCTTTCGAGCGCGCGACAAAAAAGTCGATCGACTATGCGGTCATGGAGCGGACCGAAGCGGCAGCCCTGATCCCGGCCGATATCGGCTGGTCGGATGTCGGCACCTGGCAGGCGGTCTGGGAATTGTCGCAGCGCGACGGCGATAACAATTCGATTCGCGGCCACGGCATCGTTATGGACGCAAAGAACGTGCATGTGCGCTCGGACGAACATCTCACTGCTGTCGTCGGCGTCGATAACGTGATCGTCGTCACCACGCAGGACGCTGTCCTCGTGCTGCATCGCGAGCACGGCGACCGCGTCAAGCAGCTGGTCGACCGGCTGAAGCGCGAGAAGCGGCGCGAAGCCGAAGAGCACAAACGCTCCTACCGGCCGTGGGGTTATTACCAGAGCGTCGATCACGGCTCGCGCTATCAGGTGAAGCGCATCGTCGTGAAACCCGGCGCGCAGCTGTCGCTGCAGAAGCATTTCCACCGCGCCGAGCACTGGATCGTGGTGAAGGGCACGGCGGAGGTCGTGCGCAATAACGAGACGCATCTCGTGCACGAAAACGAGTCGATCTATCTGCCGATCGGCTGCATTCACCGCATGGCCAATCCCGGCAAGATCGACCTCGAACTGATCGAAGTGCAGACCGGCTCCTATCTCGGCGAGGACGACATCATCCGCCTCGAGGATACCTACAACCGGATTTGATAGGCGCTTCTCAATACGCATTGCGGTAGGCCTTGCGCGAGAATACCGTCAGGAAAAGGATGCGCAGATCGAGAAGCAGCGTCCAGTTGTCGATATAGAAGAGGTCGTGTTCGATTCTCATGCGGATTTTGGAATCGTCCGAAATGCCGCCGCGGAAGCCATTGACCTGCGCCCAGCCGGTGATGCCCGGTTTCACGTTATGGCGCCGCGCGTAAAGTGCGATCGTCTGCTCGAAGAGCTGATCATGCGCAAGCGCGTGCGGACGCGGACCCACAAGCGTCATCTCCCCGCGCAGCACGTTTAACAGCTGCGGCAACTCGTCGATATTGTAGCGGCGCATCCAGCGCCCGATCCGCGTGATCCGCACGTCGTTTTCGCTCGTATGCTTGACGTGGCGGTCGTCGTCGAGCGTCGTCATCGTGCGGAATTTTACGATCCGGAACGGTTCCTGATTGAAGCCGTAGCGGCGCTGCAGGAACAGGACTGGACCGGGGCTGTCCAGCTTGATCAGGATCGCAACGACGAAGAATAGCGGCGAGAGCAGCACGAGCGCGCTCGCGGAAACGACAATGTCGAAGGTGCGTTTGATGAGGATATCCAGCGTCGAGAGGGGACGCCCGACGAGGTTCAGACTCGCAATCGTTCCGACCTTATGAATGCGCGCGTCGACGAAGCGGTCGAGCACGCGCTCCGGTCCGAGGTGCAATGAGGCAGGTACGCGCAGAAAGGCATCGACGCAGGCGTCGATCGTCGCCTCGTCCGACCACGGCACGAGAACAAAAACATCGTCCGGCAGCATCATGCGCGCCGATGCGGCGGCAAGCGCCAGATCCTCGCGTAAATCTCCGTCCTTACGCAGCACGGAAGCGGCGACGATGTGCAGCCCGGCCGTCCATGGGGCATAGCGCTCAATGAAAGTGTGCATGTCGGCTTCGAAGCCGACGAGAAAAACCCGCCGCGCCGAGACGCCACCAGCCGCCGCGCTAGCCTTGACGAAGTGCACAAGAGTGGCGCGGGTAAGACAGACCGCGACAAAGCCGAAGATATAAAAGCAGACGAACGTGACACGCGACCAGTCGGCGGTCGTCTTGGCCACGAAGGCGCTCGCGAGAGCGCCGATGAAACAGATGTTCCACAAAAACAGCGAGCGCCGGCCATGGCCCGAAAACGATAGATATTTGCCAATTGAATATTCCTGACGCATCACGTTCGACAGCGTGAAAATCAGCGCGATGAAAAGCCCGAGTTGCAGGAAGTTCTCGGTCATGCCTTGCACGCCGTAGGCGAGCGCGTGATAAATATTGCCGATAACGATCGCGCTCAGCGTGATGGCGCAGACGTCGGCGAGCGTCGCCATGATTGCAAACGTGCCGCGCAGCAACGCCGTGTTCTTGTTGGGCATCGCCTGCGCCCAACCCGTGCGCACGCCGTTGCGGGACGCGCGGCGTCCTGGGACGGTCGCAACCCCGGCATGGAACTCACGACGCTGAAACACGGACACGAAGCTGCCTCGAGGCTAAGCAGGCGGCTCGAAACGGGACACGCTCAAGGCCGCCCTGCATGGCAGCCATCCTGCTGCAAAAGCGACGCCGCAACCGCCACGCGATGCGGCACCCTCCTTTGGCCGCTGCTATGTCCCGTTTTGGCACTCTCCGCAACTTACACATACTTAATCTTCGGTGGCGGCGTGCGGCTCTTCCGGCCGGCAATGCCACCGGGCGCTCCGGCATTCCTCGTCGCGTTAACCATGACGTCCCATAGGCTCGTTCTCTTCCACCCGATGGACCCGCGCGGGCGTAAGCTCGGCGGCATCGAGACGCACGTGCGGCTTCTGCTTGCCGCGCATCCCGAGGATTTCACGGTGCTTTTCGTCGGAATTGACGAAATCGGCGATTGCGCGATTGGCGAGGTGACCCGCATCGTTTTCGACGGCCGGGCGATCGAATTCCTGCCGGTGCTGCACGCTGATCAGGCCGGCATCAATATAGCCGCGACCACGCTCGGCGGCTCGCTGACATTGCGTTTCGCCGCGAGCGCTCTGCGGCATCTTGGCACTCTTCGTCATGCGCTCGGCCGAGGAGCGTGCTCGGCCGAGATCGAGCGCTATGAATTCGCGTTTTTGCCGAAACTCCTGCGCCTGCCGAGCGTGCAATGGGTGCATAACGAGGCCAGCAAGGACGACAGGATGGACAGCCTGCTGAAGCGTTATTGGTTCGTTCATACGGCAGCCGAACGAATCGCACTGGCGCTCGCCGGTCGCATCATTGCGGTCAATGCAAGCATCGCCGCACACATCGCGCGGCTTTCTTCGCGTGCCGCCAAAAAGACGGAGGTGATGTCGGTTTCGGTCGACACGCGGCGCTTCCGGCCAACACCCTTCGATCTGCACGACGGCGTCTTCCGCGTCTGCTTTGCCGGGCGGCTCGACGAATTCAAGGATCCGCCGCTCATGTTCGACGTGCTGGCGCGGCTGCAGACGAAGCTCGAAGGCAAGCTCGAGTTTCATTATGTCGGCCCTACCGACCCGGCGCGCTATCCCGAATTTGCGAAAGCAGAGGCGTTTACGACTCGTCATGGACCGCAAAACCCGGACGGTGTTCGCGCGATCATGGCACGATGTCACGCTGGCATTCTCACGTCGTACTTTGAAGGCCTTCCCTGCTATCTCTTGGAAATGCTGGCGAGTGGCCGCCCTGTCGGCGCGATCGATCTGCCGCAATATGCGCCATTGATATTGCCCGGCATCAGCGGCGCGCTCGTGCCGCGCAGCGACACGCCGGAAATCTGTGCAGAAGCGCTCGCCGACGCCTTCGTCTCGCTGTGGCAGGAGATAGGCGAGGCCCTCATCGATCCGCCGCGGCTGCACGAACTCATCCAGCCTTATTCTGTGGAGACCCAGTTCGGCAGGCTTTTTGAGATGCATCGCGCATTGCAAGATGCGGGCGCGGTGACAACGAGCCGCTGAAGCAGCGGGGTGAAAAATGAATAGACGACTCCTCGGCCTTGCGGCCATCGCGGTCGCGATCAGCAGCGCGATTTTGGTGCAGCAGGCGTCCGGCCAGGTCGCGCGCGTCAAGCGCGGGCTCTATCTCGTCAATATCGGCGGCTGCAATGATTGCCACACGGCAGGCAGCTTCCTCGGCAAACGCGATACGTCACGCACGCTCGCCGGCTCCGATGTGGGCTTTGCGATCCCCGGCATGGGCGTATTCGTCGGCCCCAATCTCACGCCCGACAGGGAGACGGGCCTCGGCGCGTGGACGACCGAGCAAATCGTCACAGCAATTCGCACCGGCAAAAGGCCCGATGGCCGCATGCTCGCGCCGGTGATGCCATACAATGACTTTGCCAGCATGACCAAAGAGGATGCGCTGGCGATTGCGATATATCTGAAAAGTCTGCCGGCAATCAGCAACAAGGTGCCAGGTCCGTTCGGACCGGCGGACAAGCCGGATGTGTTCGTCATGACCGTGCTGCCGGCGCCGGTCTATAACGGCTTGCCGCCTTCCGGCAAATAGATTCCCCTGTCTTGTGCTACACGGGGCCATGGCGAATGACGCCCGCTCCCTTTCCATCGCGCTGATTTGCACAAGCCCGGCGCGCGCCTGGCAGGCAGCTTTGGCCGCGGCGCTCCGCGATGCCGGCCATAGCGTTATCCGGAAAGTTGAAGTGCCTGCGGCCGTCGCCAAAAGTGCCGCCGTCGAACTTGTGCTCGAGTTCGAGCGGCTTGCCTATGGCGCGCGATCGCAGGCCTTCGCGCTACAGGACGCGGGCGCGGACGAGACAAGTCCCGGCAGCGATATCACGATCGATCTGCGCGATTTGCCCGCCTCACAAGCTGACGAGATTCGTCTCGTTGCTTTGTTCGACGGAAGCCCCGGCGAGGCTGGCCTGATTGGCGCCATGATCGACGGAAGAGCGCCTGAAATCGTAATTGTGCGCTGGGCCGACCAACCCCATGTCATCGCGCGGGGATCACCGATATGGCAAAACCGCGATGTTCTCGCTTATGGACTGGACCAGGTATTGCCGCGCACCGCCGATCTTTTGCGTCAGTGCGTCACCAGATTCGCTCGTGGCGAGAAAATGCATGGTCCGTCGGCCGAAATTGCACTGAAGCGCGCGCCGCCTCTGCCTGTTTCATTTATTGCAAAGAGCGTTACGGCGAAACTCTCGCGACGCCTGAGAACGTTGGTCGTGCATCCCGAACATTGGACAATCGCCTTTCGCCGTTTGCACGACGATGCGGTCATCGAGCGGGGCACCTGGCCGGATGCAGCCTGGACGCGCGTTCCCGACGACGGGGCGCGCTATTTCGCCGATCCCTTCCCGTTTATCGACCATGGCCGCACCTATGTCTTTTGTGAAGAATACCCCTATGCCACGCGAAAGGGACTGATCTCGCTTTTTGAAATTGTCGACGGCATGCCGACAAAACCGCGTCCAATTCTCGAGCGGCCATATCATCTCTCGTATCCGTTTGTGTTTCGGCGCGGATCCGAAATCTACATGATTCCGGAGACGAGCGCCGTCGGCCGTATCGAACTCTATCGCGCCGAGCGCTTCCCAGAGCGATGGGCTTTCGAACGAGTACTGATCAATGATGTGATCGCGAGCGACGCGACGCTTGTCACATGGCGTGGACGCGATTGGCTCTTTGCCTCGATCGCCGACGAGCGAGCCTCGACCTGGGATTCACTTGGGCTCTTTCACGCCAACGATCTCTTCGGCGATTGGACCGCGCATCCGCTGAATCCGGTGCTGATCGATGCCGGCGCGGCACGGCCCGGCGGGGCGATGGTGATACAGGGAGCTCGTCTGCGTCGCGTCGCGCAGGATTGCCGCGCGATGTATGGCGGCGGGATCGTGCTCGCCGACGTCGATCGGCTCGACCCGGAAAATTATGCGCAAAGCGTGCGTGCGGTGCTCGGTCCCCCGCCGGGATCAGGTTCTGCTGGGGCTCACACCCTCAATGTCGCGGGCGATGCCGAGTTCATCGATCTCGTCGGCAGCAAGCGGCGGCTGTAATCACTCCGGCAATAGCCCGCCCGCCAAGAATCCGCCGTCGACGGCAAGCACGTGCCCCGTTATGTAGCCCGATTGCTCGTCATCGAGCAGAAAGGCGGCGGCACGCGCGATCTCATGCGCCTCGCCGTAACGCCGCTGCGGCACGTGACTCACCCAGTTCTGCCGTGCATCGGCTGTGTGCATCGCCCGCACCATTGCGGTCTCGACGGGCCCCGGCGCGATGGCGTTGACGCGGATGTTTGCCGCTGCGAGTTCCACCGCCATGACCTTTGTCATCGTGACGATCGCGCCCTTCGACGCTCCGTAAGCGGTGCGGCCGATATTGCCGCGTAAACCCGATACGGAGGCAAGGTTCACGATGCTGCCGCCGCCGGCTTCGCGCATGGCGCCGACCGCCGTGCGCGCGACGATAAAGGAGCCAACGACATTCACGTCAAGGATTTTGCGGAAGGTCTCCGCGCTCGTGTTTTCGAATCGCTGGTCGACGCCGATTGCCGCCGAATTAATGACACCGCGGATTGGCGCAAACCCGTTCGCGGTAGTGAGCGCCTCGTCAACCGCTGCCTCATCGGTGACATCGAGGCAAAAACAGGATGTCTCTTCGGGGCGTGCCAGTTCCATACGCGCCTTCTCCAGTGCCGCCGCGTCGCGATCGATCAGGGCGATATGCCAGCCAAGCGATAGCTGGTACCCGGCACAGGCGAGCCCGATGCCGGACGCTGCTCCGGTGATGACGACCGTTCGCGCCATGATGACCTCCCGAAGTGCACTTTGTCCGGCTTTTGAAAGCTGGCATAGTGGGGGCGAGAGCCGGCCGCAAAGAGGCCGGCAGCGAGCCTCGCTCGGTCAAGCGTTCAGGGAGCCACTATGTCGACGAATCGCCGCGTTCTTTTGCAGGGCACAGCTGCTTCTCTGGTTTTTGCGCCTGCCGTGCTGCGGGTCACGCGGGCCGGCGCGGCGGAATACAGTTTCAAGATGGCGAACAACACGCCGGAATCGCATCCGCTCTCGATCCGCATGCGGGAAGCTGCCGCCAATATCCTCAAGGAGAGCGACGGCAAGGTTGACATCCAGGTCTTTCCGAACAATCAGCTCGGTTCCGACACCGACATGCTGAGCCAGCTGCGCTCAGGTGCACTCGAATTCTTCACGATTTCGGGGCTGATTCTGGCGACGCTCGTTCCCGCCGCCTCGATCAACGGCATCGGCTTCGCGTGGTCGGGTTACGACAAGGTCTGGCCGGCGATGGACGGCGAACTCGGGGCCTATATCCGCGCCCAGATCGCCAAGGCGAACTTGCACACGTTCGAGAAGATTTGGGAGAACGGGTTCCGGCAGATCACGTCGTCGACGCGGGAGATCAAAACGCCGGAGGATCTCAAGGGATTCAAAATCCGCGTACCCGCGTCGCCGCTCTGGACGTCGATGTTCAAGGCCTTCGACGCCTCACCGATGACGATCAATTTCTCCGAGGTCTATTCGGCGCTGCAGACGAAAGTCGCGGAGGGGCAGGAGAATCCGCTGGCGCTGATCGACTCGGCGAAGCTCTACGAGGTACAGAAATATCTCGCCCGCACCAACCACATGTGGGACGGATATTGGCTGATCGCCAACGGCAGGGTGTGGGCGTCGATTCCTGATAATCTGAAGGCGGTCATCACTAAGAACGTCAATGCGTCGGGAATGGTGCAGCGCGACGACATTGCGAAACTGAATAAGTCGGTGGAAGCGGCGCTGACATCAAAAGGAATGATCTTCAACAACGTCGACACCGGTGCTTTCCGGGCGAAGCTGCAATCGGCCGGCTTTTTCAAGGAATGGAAGGGCAAATACGGCGACGACGCCTGGGCGATTCTCGAGAAATATGCCGGCACGATTTCCTAAAGAGTCGTGCACGTAGTTCCAGCCGCGCCGATTGTCGCTGAGCCTCTGCGGTCCTCGCGATGGCGGACGATCGGCGCGCGCATCGATGGCTCACTCGTCCGCGCGATCGAAATTCTCGCCGCGGGGCTGGTCGCGCTTGAAACGCTGATCCTTTTCGCCGGCGTCATCTCGCGCTACGTCGTGCATCAGCCGCTCACCTGGTCGGACGAGCTCGCGTCCATTCTGTTCCTCTGGCTCGCGATGCTCGGGGCGGTCGTGGCTTATGCCCGCGCCGAACATATGCGCATGGGTGCGCTGGTCGCACGGCTCGCTCCGCATGGCCGCGCCTTCTTCGATGCCCTGGCGCTCGCGGTCGGCATCGCTTTCCTGGCGCTGATCTTCTATCCCGCCTTCGACTACGCGATCGACGAAATCGCGATCACCACGCCGGCGCTGGAGATTCCCAACATCTGGCGCGCCGGGGCGCTGCCCGTCGGCATCGCGCTGATGCTGATCCTCGCCGCGCTGCGGTTCACCCGGCGGCACCGCGTGCGCGATCTCGCGCTTGCCGTCATTGTGATCGTGGCCGTCGCGGCGGCGCTAATTTTTGCCAAGCCGCTGCTCACCGCGATCGGCAATTACAAGCTCGTCGTATTCTTCGTCGTGCTCGTCGGCGCCTGCGTGCTCGCCGCCGTGCCGATCGCGTTTGCGTTCGGCATCGGCACCTTCGCCTATCTCGCGCTGACGACGCATGTGCCGTGGTCGGTCGTCGTCTCGCGCATGGACGAGGGCATGTCGCACATCATCCTTCTCTCCGTGCCGCTCTTCGTGTTCCTCGGCCTGCTCATCGAGATCACCGGCATGGCACGCACGATGGTCGATTTCCTGGCAAGTCTGCTCGGCCATGTGCGCGGCGGCCTCTCCTATGTGCTGCTCGGCGCGATGTATCTCGTCTCCGGCATTTCCGGCTCGAAAGCCGCCGACATGGCGGCCGTCGCGCCGGTTCTGTTCCCGGCGATGAAGGCGCGCGGCGAGAGTGGCGGTCTTCTTGTCGCGCTGCTCGCCTCGACCGGTGCGATGACGGAAACGATCCCGCCCTCGCTCGTGCTGATCACGATCGGCTCGGTGACCGGCGTCTCGATCGCGGCGTTGTTCACCGGTGGCCTGTTGCCGG
>JAXDNH010000021.1:0-3185 GCA_034669525.1 Methylobacteriaceae bacterium
CTCACTCATGCCGCTGTCGATCTTGTGATTCTCTCCGGATATTTGCGGAAGCTCGGCCCAGCCATTCTCGCTGCATTCGACGGCCGCATCCTCAATGTGCATCCTGCACTGCTTCCGAAGTTCGGTGGCAAAGGAATGTATGGTGCGCGCGTCCATGAAGCGGTTTTGGCGCAGGGCGAAACGCAAACCGGCGCAACGATTCATCTGGTCGACGCTGAATACGATCACGGTCGAACCATCGCTCAGAGTAGAATTGCGATAGAGCCAGGTGACGGTGTGCAGGAAATCCAAGCGAAAGTGATGAAAGCGGAGAGCTCGCTGTTTGTAGAGACCGTCAGGCGCATCGCCGACGGCGAACTCAAACTTCCGCTTTAAGTCAGCAGATAGGCGCGACAGACAGAAGATGAAGCAAAGGACGAACGAGACGCTGACTTATGCCGATGCCGGCGTCGATATCGACGCCGGCAACCGCATGGTCGAGCTCATCAAGTCGCATGTGCGCTCGACGCGCCGGCGCGGAGCGGACGCCGAAATCGGCGGCTTCGGCGGTTTGTTCGATCTCAAGGCCGCAGGTTTTGCCGATCCGATACTGGTCGCCGCGAATGACGGCGTCGGCACGAAAGTGAAGATCGCGATCGAGAGCGGCATTCACCGTACCGTCGGCATCGATCTCGTGGCCATGTGCGTCAATGATCTCGTCGTGCAGGGCGCCGAGCCGCTGTTCTTCCTCGATTACTATGCCACGGGAAAGCTCGATCCGCAGGCCGGCGCGGCGGTCGTGGAAGGCATCGCCGCGGGCTGCCGCGAAGCGGGCTGCGCGCTGATCGGCGGCGAGACGGCTGAAATGCCCGGCCTCTACGCCGAAGGCGATTACGATCTCGCTGGTTTTGCGGTCGGCGCGGCGGAGCGCGGACGCCTTCTGCCGCGCGAGGACGTTAGAGCCGGCGATCTTGTGTTCGGATTGCCCTCGTCCGGCGTGCATTCCAACGGCTTCTCGCTCGCGCGCCGGATCGTTGCGCGCGAGGGACTCGCATGGGACGCACGGGCGCCGTTCGACGAAAGCCGCTCGCTCGCCGAGGCGCTGCTCACGCCGACGCGCATCTATGTGAAGCCGCTGCTCGCCGCGCTGAAAGCGACGAAACACATCAAAGCGCTTGCGCATATAACCGGCGGCGGCTTTCCGGAAAACCTGCCGCGCATTCTGCCGCAAGGTCTCGGCATTGCGCTGGACCTTACGAGAGTTCCCGTTCCGCCTGTGTTCGGTTGGCTTGCAAAAGCCGGCGGCGTTGCCGAAACAGAAATGCTCCGCACCTTCAATTGCGGTATCGGCATGATCGTCGTCGCCGCACGCGAAGGCGCCGATGAAGTCGCATCGGCGTTGTCGCGTGCAGGTGAGACCCCAATCCAAGTCGGCGAAGTCTACGATGCCGGCGCCGGTCCGCGTGTGATCACGCAAGGACATCTCGCGCTGTGAGTGGTGCAGCAATCTTGCTTTCGCCTGTGGGGATGAGCGCCTTGCAACCCAATCTCATCGCCTATCGTGACCGCATGACGCGGGCGTACTTTGCGGAAGACGCGCGTAGATGACCGTTTGCACGTGCCGCTTGCTTGCGGGATGAGGACGCGCCCGTAAGATCGCCGTCGATGTGGGCAGGCGTAGGCGCCTCTCTCGGCACCTTTCTTGCTCTCGCCTCAATGCAATCAGCAGAGGGTGCTCTTTCAATGTGCCAAGGCAACGATCCGACCTGTCCGCATTTCACGCTGCATCGTCAAAAGCTCATGGACGATCTCTCCCACGAGCGCCGCGCCTTCCTGAAGAGCGCGTTCGTGGCGACTGGCGGCGCCGCGGCGCTCGGCGCCGGCGGCGGGCTGATCTCATCGGCAGCGGCGCAGACGGCGGCACCCCGCGCGGCTGGCGCAAAGCCCGCCTACCATTATCTGCCGGCGACAGCGGATACCGTGCATTGGGGCTATTTCAGCAAGCTCCTGAAGCCGCAGGTGGAGATCAATTCCGGCGACTTCATCACGATCGAGGCGCTGACGCATCACGCGAATGACGACGCCGAGCGCATGGTGCAGGGCGATCCCGGTGCCGAGAGCGTCTTCCTCTGGACGAAGGACAAGAAAGGCGTGAACCGGCGCGGCGCCGGCCCCGTCGATGGCCCCTTGAAGAAGGGCGCGGGTGAAGGCCAGGGCGTGCATATCTGCACGGGTCCCGTGTTCGTGCGCGAGGCCGAACCCGGCGACATTCTCGAAGTGCGCATCGTCGACGTGAAGCCGCGCGGCTCCGGCAATCCCAGATATGCGGGAAAAGCGTTCGGCAGCAATGCTGCGGCGAACTGGGGCTTTCAGTACAAGGATCTCATCACCGAGCCGAAGCCGCGCGAGGTCGTCACGATCTATGAGCTCGACGCGGCCGGCGAAAAGAACTGGGCGCGCGCGGTCTATAATTATCGCTGGATGCCGCAGACCGACCCGTTCGGAATCGTGCACGAGACGATCGACTATCCCGGCGTGCCGGTCGACCATTCCAAGGTAGCGAAGAATTTCGACATTCTGAAGAACGTGCGCGTGCCGATCCGCCCGCATTTCGGCGTGATCGGGTTGGCACCGAAGGAAGCCGACATCGTCGACTCAATTCCGCCGAGTTATGTCGGCGGCAACATGGACAATTGGCGCATCGGCAAGGGCGCCACGATGTACTACCCCGTCGCGGTCCCCGGTGCGCTGATGTCGGTCGGCGATTCCCATGCCTCGCAAGGCGATTCCGAACTCTGCGGCACGGCGATCGAATGTTCGCTCACCGGCACGTTCCAGCTCATCGTCCATAAGAAAGCGGCGCTGGAGCACACCGCCCTCGCCGGCCTGAACTTTCCGATGCTGGAGACGCAGGACGATTGGGTCCTGCACGGATTCAGTTACGCCAACTATCTCGCCGAGCTCGGCGCCAGCGCACAATCGGATATCTACCAAAAATCCTCGATCGATCTCGCCATGCGCGACGCCTTCCGCAAAACGCGCAGCTTTCTCATGGCAACGCAGGGACTAACGGAGGACGAGGCGATCTCGCTCATGTCGATCGCGGTCGATTTCGGCATCACGCAGGTGGTCGACGGCAATTGGGGCGTGCACGCAATCATCAAGAAGAGCTTGTTTGCCGGCGTGGCGTAGCGCCGCGCTGGCTT
>JAXDNH010000022.1:0-23409 GCA_034669525.1 Methylobacteriaceae bacterium
AGCTGATCCCGAACGGTAAAGTCCCATCAGTTTGGTATTTGCAGAGGGATCAAGCTCCGTCTCGATTTCCAGTTCGAAAGCGGTCTCGGGCGGTTCGGCGAGCGTGAATTTGTCAGGTGTGACAGCATATCTCGACGGTTCGAGCGATTGCCCGTCAAGCGTAACGCCAAGAAGAACGAGCTCGTCTCCGTCGAGCGCCAGGGGTACGCCGGCAGGGGCAGCAGGATTGCGGCGGAACGCGAGCCGGGAGGTTACGCGCGTCTTCCTGAGGTCGAGCCTGATGTCGAGGTTAACCCGATCGATGAGAAAATCGGGCGGCCTATAATCGGCAAGTCGAACAAGCCGCGGATCTTCAGTTCGCATAGGGCCTCATGGTGCGGTCAGCTTTGCCGGATCATAAGCATTGGCGGCCGCTTCGGCCAACTGCACTATATATGGTCGTCAATTCAGCAGCCGCACGCGGTTCAGGAGGTAGCGAGGAGAGCATAATGTCCGAGAAAGGACCAGCCGGAGGATCGACCGAGCTTCGCCGCTTTGAGGATGACGGCCGGATTCCGAACAATCCAAGGCTTTCGCTAGTCATCTATCGGCTCGCGTTGCCTGCATCAGACCATCTTGCAAAGGACTTCGAGAAGTGTTTTTCCAAGAATGGTTGGACCAACAGCTGGCGCGACGGAATTTTCGATTACCATCATTTTCACAGCAACACGCATGAGGTTCTCGGTGTTGCCCAAGGAGAGGCGCGCGTCTCTTTCGGTGGCGAGGCCGGTGACGTCCTGGCAGTGAGCGCCGGCGACGTGGCGATTCTGCCAGCGGGCACGGGACATAAATGCGAATCCGCCAGCGACGATTTTCTTGTGGTCGGCGCCTACCCCGATGGACGCGATTACGACATCTGCCGCGGCGATCCGGCGGAGCATGATCGCGCGGTCGCTCGCATCGCAGGCGTGCCGCTGCCGAAGAAACACCCGATCTTCGGCAAGAGCGGTGTTGTCGTCTGGCAGCAGCGTTGAGCCTTGTGCCACTCCGCACAGAAAGAGCGCTGCTGCAAGCCTAGAACAGCGTCATGTCGCGCCTTCGCCTCGCCTATATCGCTCTCCTCGCCGCTTCCATCGCTCTGCGGCTCGCATTCGCCTACCCCCATGCGAACGCGTCCGATCAGCTGCAGATCGCGAACAGGTCCGGCAATTCCACCGCAGCGCAGGCCGAATTGAGCACGCAAGATCCTGAGTTGGCCCCCCTGATCACCGGCCGCAGCGTAGCGGCACCGACGCCTCAGGCGAGTGACGGAATTGCGGTTGCCGAGCGGCGACTGCACGACGGCGTCGGTGCCGCCGGGTTTGTCCGCCGCTGAGTTTCAATTTCGCAATGGCTCCGCATGACCGACGACGCGGGTGACTCCTGGAACGTCGGCGCGCAGTTTGTGATCGAGATCGTCGACCGCTTCGTGCACCGCAATCACGGAAAGATTAGGCTCGACGCGGCAATGGTAATTGACGACCAGACCGACAGGCGTTTCGCGCACACGCACGCTGTGCACGTCGGAAATCGTGCCGCCCTCCGCCGCCCGCCGTTTTAGTGCAGAGAGAATGTGTTCGGTTGTTGCGGGATTGACATCACGTCCCGTGAGTTCCTGCGTTTCCAGCGGCTCGATGTGACTTTCGACTTCGATAGAGCCGCCAAGCTCCTTCTCAAGCGCCGTTTCGAGATCGGTGGCGATTTCATGCGCCTTGCCGTGCGGCATGCGGCCATCGAGCTCGATATCGAAACTTACGGAGCGGCGGCCGCCGATCTCCTGAATGGTGACGTGATGGATCGGCAGCCTTCGCCGCGCTGACACAAGGAGCACGCGTTGCAGCACCGTCTCGTCGTCAAGTGCGACCGGCGTTGCGGTGACGGTGAGATTTGAATCGGGGAAAGCGCGCCCCGCGGCGTTTCGCACGGCTTCGCGGATCGCACTCACCCGCTCGATCGACGATGTACGCGCGACGCCGATATCGACCTCACCGAGAATTTCTGCGCCAGCCGGGCGCAATTTGATGTGCTCGACCGATTCGACGCCGGGCACCCGGCCGACAATTCGTTCCAGCCGGCCGGCCATTCCTTCCGGTGCTCTGTCGAGAAGCGTGTCGATCGTGCGGCGTGCGAGCCGCACCCCCGCAATCGCGATGAAGGCGGCGACGCCGAACGCCGCAAATGTGTCGCCCTGGGGATAGCCGAGCCGCGCGGCGATCAATCCGATCAGCACAAGCATCGAGGCGACGAAGTCGCTGGAAAAGTGGAGCGCATCCGCCGCGAGTGCATCGCTCTTGGTTTCGCGCGCGATTTTCGACAGGCCGCGCCAGCGCGTAATATCGACGAGGATCGACACGACAAGAACGGCAAGCACCGGCCAGCTCGCATCGACTTGAGCGTGCCCCACGCCGAGACGGCGTATCGCCTCGATGACAACGAAAGCAGCGAGGGCGATCAGGAATCCCGTTTCGCAGAGCGCGGCGAGCGCCTCGAACTTGCCATGCCCGTAATGGTGCTCTTCGTCGGCCGGTTTGCCCGCGACGCGCACGGCGAAATAGGTGACGATGGTCGCGCCGGTGTCGAGGAAGGAATGGCCAGCTTCCGACAGAAGCGCCAGTGAGCCGGAGAAGAGGCCGGCGACGAACTTGGCGAGCGTCAGCGCGGCGCTGGCGAAGATCGATGCGAGCGCGGCCCTCCGTTTCAGCGCATGGGTGTCGGACACTTTCCACTCCGCGGAATGCGCCCCTGTAGCAAGATGGATGTGGGTTTCCAATCGCCGCGGAGTCGCACCGCAGTAGCGGACGCGCCGAATGATGGGCTAGAAGGCGCCTTGCCCTGCCGGCTCCGGAGACCGCAATGGAATACCTGCACACGATGATCCGCGTAAGCGATCTCGATCAGTCGCTCGACTTCTTCGTCAAGAAATTCGGCCTCGTCGAAGTGCGGCGTGTCGAAAATGAAAAGGGACGCTACACGCTGGTCTTTCTTGCGGCGCCTGACGATGCCGAGCGCGCCAAGGAGGCGAAAGCGCCGCTGGTCGAACTCACCTACAACTGGGACCCCGAAGTTTACACCGGTGGCCGCAACTTCGGTCATCTCGCCTATCGCGTCGACGACATCTATGCGCTTTGCAAGAAGCTGATGGATCAGGGCGTCACGATCAATCGTCCGCCGCGCGACGGCAATATGGCGTTCATCCGCACGCCTGACGGGATTTCGATCGAGCTTCTGCAGAAGGGCAGCCCGAAACCGCCGCAGGAACCCTGGGCGTCGATGCCGAATACCGGGAGCTGGTAGCGGCATGGCTTCATCCAGCCGCGAACGGATAGAGGCGGCGCTCGCGCGCATCAACGATCCGAAAGGGGAGGGGAGCCGCGCCTTCCGCAAGCTCTACGTTGAGGAAGCGCGCGCGGCCGCCGCTGCCGCCGATGCGCGGGCGAAATACGGCCACCCCTTAGGGCCGCTCGACGGGCGCATCGTATCGATCAAAGACCTGTTCGACGTCGCTGGCGAGCCGACGACCGGCGGCGCCAAAGTCTACCAGAACGCCCCGCCGGCAAAGGCCGATGCGCCGGCGATCCAGAGGCTCCGCGCGGCCGGTGTGGTCATCGTCGGCAAAACCAACATGACCGAGTTCGCCTTTTCCGGCATCGGCATGAACCCCCACTATGGTACGCCCGGCAACCCAGCCGATCGCAGCCGGGTGCCAGGTGGCTCGTCCTCCGGCGCTGCGGTCGCGCTGGCCGATGGGATGTGTGAGATTTCCATCGGATCCGATACGGGCGGGTCGGTGCGGGTGCCGGCCGCGTTTTGCGGCGTCACCGGCTTCAAGCCGACGCAGTGCCGCGTGCCGCGCACGGGTGCGATGGCGCTGTCACTCACCCTCGATTCCGTTGGGCCGCTGACGAGATCGGTCGCTGACGCGGCGGCAACCGACGCGATTCTCGCCGGGGAGATGCCCGCAAAGCTCCCTCCTCGGGAGCCATCAGGTCTTCGCCTTGCCATCGCGCGTGGCCGCCTTCTCAGCGGGCTGGATCCGGCGGTCGAGGCCGCCTTCGACCGGGCAGTCTCCCTGCTAACTCGGGCCGGCGCGCGGATCGTGGACATCGACATCGAGCCGCTGCTCGACGAACTCGATCGGATTCACGCGATCGGCTCGATTTCCGCAGTCGAGGCGGCTTACGTCCATCGGGATGTGCTCGCAAACCGCGCAAAGGACATCGACCAGCGCGTCGTGCGCCGCATCGAGGCCGGGAGCAACGTCTCGGGTGCCGATTATGTGCGGATGATCGAATTGCGCCGCGCGGCCGTCGAGAAAGCAGCTGAACAATTCGCGCCTTACGACGCGATCATCCTGCCGACCACGGCTTTGGTTGCGCCAGTGGTCGAAGAGCTGGCGCGGGATGACGAACTGTTTGCGCGCGTCAACCTTCAGGTCTTGCGCAATACCACGGTGTTCAACCTGCTCGATTGCTGCGGGCTCTCGCTACCGATCCCGGATGCGGGTCCATTGCCGGTCGGCTTCATGATGATGGGGGCGCGCGGAAGCGATGCCAATGTTCTCGCCGCGGCCGCCGCGGTCGAGAAGCTGTTCACATAAACAAAAAGAGCGCGCTCGAAAGAACGCGCCCTTCATTACTCAGCCTCGGTTGATGCGCCTCACCACCACCAACGGCGGCGACGCCAACCCCAACCATAGTAGCGTCGGCGCCAATAGTGCCGACGATAGCCCCAGCGGCGATAACCCCAACGGCGATAGCCCCAGCGGCGGCGGCGCCAACGCCAGTAAACGTTCTCGATCTTGGCGTCCGCAATATCTTCCGGTGTCGCGATTGCAGCGGCCGGTGCTTCGCCGGGCTTCGGCCCGGTTTGCGGCATCGGCGCCATCGGCATTGCCTCGGCGGGCAGGGTAGCCAAAGCGGCGGCTGCCCCTGTGACGCCGAGCGCTACTTTCAAGAAACCACGTCTATCCATTGGATCCTCCGGTCCTCGAACAACGGCCCCCTCTCGTCCCACGTGCCGAGACGAGATTAATCTTGGGCAGAAGCACTGGCTTGGCAAGCGCTTTGAAAGCCCGCGACCAAAATTGGTGAATCGCGTGCTATCTCCGGCCGGCCGGCAACCTATTCCCTAGTCATTTCGTTCGGTTGACAAGTCCCGGCACCGTGTTGTGTGTTGACCGCAATGCTCGGACTACTTGAGCAAATCGGGAGGATTCTATGCTATCACGTCGCCACATCCTCGCGGGTGCCATCGCCGCACCGGCATTGCTCAAGGCCTCGCGCGGCCAAGCCGCCCAGACGCTGAAAATCTCGCACCAATTCCCGGGCGGCACGATCGATGAAGGCGATTTCCGCGACCGTCTTTGCCGGAAATTCGCGCAGGAAATATCCAAGCGCACAAACGGTGCCCTCGTCGGGGAGGTCTATCCCAACGCGTCGCTGATGAAGACCAATGCGCAATTCTCCGCCCTGCGAAAGGGCGCGCTCGATATGAGTCTTTATCCCATGCCCTATGCCGGCGGCGAGTTGCAGGAGCTCAACATCGGCCTCATGCCATGCCTCGTCTCCTCCTATAGCCAAGGTACGGCGTGGAAGAATGCGGAGGTCGGCCGCGAGCTCACGAAGCTCCTCGGCGAAAAAGGCATCGTGATGGTCTCCTGGATTTGGCAGGCTGGCGGCTGTGTCAGCCGGGCGCAGAAGCTGGTCGGTCCCGAAGACGCCAAGGGCCAGAAAGTGCGCGGCGGCTCGCGTGAAATGGACATGATGTTCAAGCAGGCCGGTGCCTCCGTCATCTCGATGCCGTCGAACGAAGTCTATGCGGCAATGCAAACCGGCGCTGCAGATGCGGCGGTCACATCCTCGACGAGCCTCATCTCCTTCCGGCTGGAAGAACTGTCGAAGCACCTGACGGCGGGAAAGGGTAAATCCTACTGGTTCATGTGCGAGCCGTTGATGATGTCGAAGGCCGTCTTCGACGCGCTGCCAAAGGATCAGCAAAACGCCGTCATGGAAGTCGGCGCCTCGCTCGAGGCGTTTGGCACTGAGGCCGCCAAGGCCGACGACGAAAGCGTCATCAAGGTCTACAAAGCGAAGGGCGCCGAGGTTCACGACCTCGATGATGCGGTGATCGCCAAGTGGCGCGATCTCGCACGCGAAAGTGCTTGGAAGGATTATTCCGCGAAATCCGAGACGAATGCCCGTCTCATGAAGCTCGCCGTCGAGGTCGCCGAGAAGACTGCCTGACAATGCTGCATCAGGGCGATGCTGCTCTCGACATAAAGGCATCGCCGGTCCCACAACGCCCGGCGACACCGGCGATCGCGTTGATGCAGCGGATGCTCGACGGCATCCACCGCATCGTTGTCGCCGCGGCATCCTTGGCGCTCGTGGCTGCGGCTGTTGTGCTGAGCGAGAGCGTTCTCGTCCGATATCTCTATCGCTCCTCGAATGATTGGCAGGACGAGACCAGCGTTATGCTGCTTGTCGGCGCGATTTTCATGTCGGCGGCTTACGTGCAGTCGGTGCGCGGCCACGTCGCCATAGAGGCGGTGGCCGAACTCCTGTCGCCGGCGACCGAGTGGTGGCGGGTTCTGTTCGCGGATGGCGTAAGCGCCGCTTTTTGCATTTTTTTTGCCTGGAAAGCGTGGACGTTGACGCATGAGGCGTGGGTCGACGGCCAGGAAATGGCTTCCACGCTCGCAAGTCCGTTGTGGATTCCCTATTCATTGATGGCAGCGGGTATGACGCTGCTCGGCTTGCAGATCGCGGTGCAGATCCTCGCGGCAATCTTCGACAGGCCTGCCCGATGAACACGCTTAGCATCGGCCTGCTTTATGGTGGTGCGACGATCGCCGTCATGTTCGCCGGCATCCCGATCGCATTTGCGCTCGGCACCGTCGCAATCATCTTCATGTTCTTCTTCATGCCGCATGCGTCGCTCGATACGGTGACGCAGAACGTCTATGAAGAAATGGCGTCGATCACGCTGCTTTCGATTCCATTGTTCATTCTGAAAGGCGCCGCCATCGGTCGCTCGCGCGCGGGCGCCGACCTCTATTCCGCGCTGCATGTTTGGCTTTACCGAATTCCGGGCGGTCTCGGCATCGCCAATGTGTTCGCGTGTGGGCTCTTCGCCGCGATGGCGGGGTCCTCGCCAGCAACTTGCTCGGCGATCGGGTCGGCCGGCATTCCGGAAATGCGCAAGCGCGGCTACTCGCCTGGGTTCGCCGCCGGAATCATCGCGGCGGGCGGCACACTCGGCATTCTGCTACCGCCGTCGATCACGATGATTCTCTATGCGGTGGCCTCGGAACAGTCGCTCGGCCGACTGTTCCTTTCCGGCATCACGCCGGGGCTGCTTCTCGTCAGTTTGTTCGCGCTCTATGCGACGCTGCGGTACAGAACCGAGCGCCGCAGTGCCGTTCGCGATTTCGCGGCCCACGGGCGTACGTCGAGCCTGCTGTCGGAAGAACGATATACGCTGCGCGAAAAGTTCGCTTATGCGCCGCGCGTTCTCCCCTTTGTGCTTCTGCTAACCGGCGTGATGATCGCGCTTTACGGCGGCTACGCCACGCCGTCGGAGACCGCCGGTCTTGGCGCGCTTCTCGCGCTCTTCCTGATCGCTCTCATTTATTTCGTCTGGAAGCCAACCGACCTGCAGCCGATCCTAGCCGCGACACTGCGCGAATCGACCATGCTGATGATGATCATCGGCATGTCGCTGCTTTATTCGTACGTCATGAGCTACCTGCACATCTCGCAATCGGCGGCGGAGACGATTGTTGCGGCGGGGTTCTCGCGCTGGATACTGCTCGCGATGATCCTTCTCTTCGTCGTGGTGCTCGGCTTTTTCCTGCCGCCGGTCTCGATCATCCTGATGACGGCCCCCATCATCCTGCCGCCGCTCAAAGCGGCCGGGTTTGATCTCATCTGGTTCGGCATCGTCATGACGATCGTGATGGAGCTTGGCCTCATTCATCCGCCGGTCGGCCTCAACATATTCGTGATCCGCAACATCGCACCGGACATTCCGCTCGGCGAAGTGATCTGGGGCATCATGCCGTTTGTCGGACTGATGATTTTCGCCGTCGTGCTGCTATGTCTCGTGCCGCAGATCGCGACGTGGTTGCCGGATGTCATCATGGGTCCTCGCTGACGCCCGTGAGCCGCGCGGCAACCTTCGCCGCGCTTGCCTTGTTGAAGGTCAATGCCCGCGGAGCAGATCATCGAGCGTGAGAGTGCGGCCGCCGACGAGATCGTCAGCGATTTCGGCACGATCGCGCCGCCGGATTCGTCGGCGTACTTCTTTGATGTTGACGGCACCCTGCTCGAACTGCGGCGCCGGCCGGAAGAGGTCGTCGCCGATGAGCACCTGCGCGGGTTGCTGACGCGCCTGCAAACGGCCGCCGGGGGTGCGGTCGCGCTTGTCAGCGGCAGGTCGGTTGCCGATCTCGACCGCATCTTCAATCCGCTGACGCTGCCGGCGGCCGGTCTGCACGGCGCCGATATCCGCTTCCCCGATGGTTCGCGCCAGGCCGCGCGTGCCGACATCATGGACGAGGTCCGCCCGCTGGTCGCGGCTTTCGCTGCCGCACATGACGGCATCTGGCTCGAGGACAAGGGCGCGACGCTGGCGATCCACTTTCGCGAGCGTCCGGAGCTTGCCGGCGAGGTCCTCGCCTTCCTCTCGCACTTCCAGCAGGGCCGTGACCTCGCCGTGCAGGAAGGCAAGATGGTGGTCGAGCTCAAGTCTGCGGCGCACGACAAGGGGACGGCCATCAAGGCGCTGCTTGCGCATGAGCCCTTCCACGGCCGCCGGCCGGTCTTTGTCGGTGACGATCTCACCGACGAACACGGTTTTGCCGAGGTTCAGCGCTCCGGCGGCGTCGCGATTCGCATCGGTGTTCCCGACGTGCCAACGGAAGCTCGGCTGCACATGCCGGATCCCGCCTACTTGCGTGAGCGCCTGCGAGAATTGGCCGCGCATCATCTCGTGCTCGGCTGAGAGAACGGGCCTAAACGCGTTTCCGCGCAATTAGTTTCGCCAGATCGCAAAAATATTTCGCTTCTCACGAAACGACGGAGTCACGATATTGTCAGCATCCGCTCGTAATGTGCGTTTCGTCACCGGCTTGCGTAGCAGTTCGCCTTAAGAGGCCTGTATGCAGAGTGCGGTGCCTCCGAGTCGACCCGGACGCGAAAGGAGCAGCTCCATGCTGATGGACGACATCTTCAATTCGTGCGCGCACGAAAAGGTGGCGCAGGCGGCTGTTGCCTGCATCGGGGGTGTATTCGCCGATCGCGTTCGTCACGTGGCTTCCGTGCGCGGCTTGACGCCCGGAGCTTTTGCTGCGAGCGCGGTGCGCCGTTTCGATCGCACCGCGAGCGGCGACGCACGCGACATTCTGAGACGCGCACTGCGCGGTATAGATCAGCCCGTACTGCATGGCTTGCGGCTCATTCTCGAACCCTCGCTTGAAGAAGCCGACGAATGCGAGAAGGTCGAGCTGGTATCGCACTAAACCAAACAGGCACGGGTTTTATCCCGCGTTCGTTTTACGTGCTTTACCTTCGATCTGAGTCAGCTTCAGAGGCGGTTTTTTTCGAAGTCTTCGCAAGACAGATCGAAAGCCGAGAGGCCGTCTTCGAGCAAATCGCCAAGTAGCGGTTCGCTTAAGAGGAAACGCGCCGTCGGGGGATCGCCGCGGTCGCGGGCCGCGGCAAGCGCGTCATCCCACTCCTCCGGAGTATAGTCGCCGCGGCCAACGAAAAGAAGCGCGACCAGCTCTGTCTGTTCATCCTCGTTGAGCGCGTTGATGAAGGCCGTCAATTCGCGCTGCGTTGTTTTTTCGTTTGCCGGCGTCAAGGCGCTCACAAACCGATCATCGCTTGGGTTGGACGCATCATCACTCGGCTCGCCGCCGGCGGCATCGAATTCACGCCCCTTGACGGCAATGAAACAGACCTTTTCCACGGCGAGTTCGGACAGCATGAGGGTCTCGTTGAGGAGGCAAAGTTCAGCTAGCAATAACCAGAGCGGACCAGCCGAAGTTCCCCGAAGGAACCTCGCCAAATGCATTGCGTTTGCCGCCAGAACCCATTGATCGGCAAAGGGAAGCCGGGCAATTCCGGCTCATCTGAGACGTCCGAACGCCGACCCGCTGCTCCGCGTTCGGCTTTTGCCGGATCATACAGCGACGGTGAAATGACGGACGCGCAATTCGAACTTGATGCTCTCTACGACCATTCCGCGGTTGGTCTTGCACTTATCGATCGCGACGAGCGCTTCCAGCGCGTAAATGCCCGGCTCGCGGACCTCCTGGGGATCACGCACGACGAGCTAATTAATCAGCGCACCGCAGATGTGCTGCCGAAGGCAGCAGCTCCGCTTACGTCGGCTTTAAGCGGGGCATTGCGTTCGGGCCACGCCGTCGAGCGCGTCGACATCGAACTCGGTTCTTCAAGCGATACGGCGCAACGACGACATCTCGCAGGTCGCGTGCATCCCATTCGCGATAAAGCCGGGAAGATTATCGCGGCCGGCGCGATGATTGAAGAGGTGACCCAACAGCGGGAGGCCCAGGATCGCAACGCTCACTTTGCCGCAGTGATCGAGTCGTCGGGCGATCCGATTGTCAGCTTTTCGCCTGACGGCCTCATACGCAGCTGGAACCCTGCGGCCGAACGCCTCTATGGATTCGCTTCGCACGAAGTGATCGGGCGGCATGTGACGGATGTCTACATGGCGCATGCGAAGGAGGAGGCTGAAAAGCTCATCGCGCGCGCTTTGCAGGGCGAGACATTCACAATCGAGACAACACGTATGTCGCGGCATTCGGAGGAGATCGCCGTCTCGGTAACGATCGCCCCGATCCGCTCCGCGGAGGGAAAGATCACCGGCCTGTCGGCAATCACGCGTGACATCCGCGATCGCAAACGGGCAGAAGCGGCGTTGGCGCAGAGCGTCGCGCAACTCAATTCGCTCCTGACGCATGCGCCGATCGGTTTCGCTTTCTTCGATCGCGACCACAAATTTGTCCGGGTGAACGAATACCTCTCGCGCCTTGACGGGCTTGCGGTCGACGCGCATCTCAACTGCAAAATCGAGGATGTGTTGCCGCGCAGTACCGCGATCCTTACGCCCTTGCTTGATCAGGTCTTCGAGACGCGCAAAGCCATCACGGACGTCGAGCTTTCCGCCGAGGCGCCCTCCGAACCGGGAGTTGAGCGACAATGGCTCATCGGCATTTATCCCGTCATCAATGCGCACGATCAATGCGAATTCGCCGGTGCTATTATCCTGGATATTACCGAACGCAAGCAGCGCGAGGATCACATCCATTTTCTCCTGCGCGAACTGACACACCGCTCAAAGAACATTATGGCGATCGTCCAGGCGATGGCGCGCCAGACCGTCGCCGAGGCTCTGTCGGCCCGCGACTTCGAAGAAAAATTCTCGGCGCGCCTGCAGGGCTTCGCCCATTCGCACGATCTTCTTCTCAAAGAAAACTGGCAGGGCGTTGCAATTGACGAACTCGTCAAATCGCAACTCGGGGCATTCGCGGAGCTCGTTGGAAGCCGGATCGAGATGAGGGGACCGAGCCTGTTCCTCACGCCGGAGGCAACACAAAATCTCGGGCTCGCGCTCCACGAACTGTCGATCAACGCCGCCAAGCACGGCGCTCTATCCACGCCCGCCGGATCGGTGCTGGTCCACTGGTCGACCTACGCAACGGATTTGGGTGATTCTCAATTCCTGCTGAGCTGGTCTGAAATGAACGGCCCAGAGGTCAAGCCTCCGCGCCATAAGGGTTTTGGACAACTGGTCCTGGAGCGCATGCTACCGCGCGCCCTTGACGGCGATGTTCGCCTCGATTTTGCCCAGGGCGGGCTGAAATGGAGCATCACCATGCCCGCCCGCTACATTCGCGAGGCGCGGTCCCGCTGAGCGCGCCTCTTCACCTGTTCAGAATTCGGCTTCGCGGAACTTCTCAGATTGGTTAGCTTTTGCCATGGTGGAGACTTGGTAGCGGCTTCGGGCCGCGGTGTTTCAGTGCGAGGCTTGCATTGCATTTTTTCGATATGGAGCACGTTCACCAGCTCCTCGCCACCTACGGTTATTGGGCCGTGCTGGTCGTCGTCATGATGGAGAGCGCCGGTATACCGGTTCCGGGCGAGACGATTCTGGTGAGCGCCGCGATCTATGCGGGCACGGCGCATAAGATGCAGATCGAATGGGTCATCGCGGCGGCCGCGTTCGGTGCGATTATGGGCGACAATATTGGTTTCTGGGTGGGACGTGAGTTCGGTCGGCGGATCGTCGAGCGCTTCGGCTCGTATGTCGGACTCGACGAGAGGCGAATGAGGCTCGGCCAATATCTTTTCGACCGGCACGGCGGCAAGATCGTCTTCTTCGGACGATTCGTTGCGTTTCTGCGCGCGTTTGCGGCGCTTCTCGCCGGGATAAACCGATTTCCGCCGCTTCGATTCTTTGCGTTCAATGCAGCCGGAGGAATTGTCTGGGCCAGTGTGTTCGGTCTTGGCGGCTATATCTTGGGAGAAACGATCCACAGGATTGCAGGACCAATTGGGTGGTTTGGGCTTGCCTGCGCCGTGATTGCAGCGGTCATTGGTTGGCGGTTCTTCAAGATGCATGAGGAGCGCCTCCTCGAGCAGGCAGAAGAAGCGGCCAATCGCCGGAAGGCATAGAGCGCAAAGGCTTCGATGTTTTTTGCCTATGTGCAGCCTCTCGTCACGGACTACGGGCTCTACGCCGTTTTCGTCATCGTGATGCTTGAGAGCGCCGGAGTCCCGGTGCCGGGCGAGACGGCACTCGTCCTCGCCTCCATCTATGCGGGCGCAACGGGAGACCTGCACATCGCGCATGTGATCGTCGCCGCGGCGGCGGGCGCGATCATCGGCGACAATGTGGGCTTCTGGGTAGGCCGCCATTTCGGCATGCCGCTACTCAAGCGCTACGGTCGGCTCATCCATATTGACGAGAAGCGGCTTGCGTTTGGCGAGGCGATGTTCCGCCGCCACGGCGCAAAAATCGTGTTCTTTGGCCGGTTCATCGCCATCCTGCGCATATTCGCGGCGCTGCTCGCCGGCGTGAACCGCTTCGGGTGGGGTTCATTCCTCTTCTACAATGCCGCCGGGGGCATTGTCTGGGCAACAGTCTTTGGTCTTGGCGGCTATTTCTTCGGCGAGGCGATCCATCGTTTCACGGGGCCGATCGGATTGATGGCCCTTGCCGCCGTCATCGTGGGTATCGGCATCTCCTGGTGGGTGGTGAAACGCCAGGAGCAGCGGATGGAGGAGCGTGTTCTCACAGAGGAGCAAGAAAAGCAGAGGTGGGAGGACTAGCCCTTGGAGCTACGGAACAATGCCCACAAGGGCGGCGTTGGCAAGCACGCGAACTTAGGGACAAGTCCATGAAATCCGTCACCCTTTGCCTTGCCGCAATCTTCGGCGGCTTGAGCCTCCCGGCGCTTGCGCAGACCACGCCTGGCGCTCCCGGCACCGATCAGGTCATCCCGGAAAAGGACCGCAGCCGGCCGCAAGATCAGCCAGGCAATTCGCAGCAGAGCCTCAGCGAGAAGCTCGACAAATCCGGCGGCGTTATCAAACCGGCGGAGGATGTCGATCCGAAAATGACTAAGCCCGCGCCCGTGCCGGAGCCGAACTCGACGCCGGTCATCCCACCGCCGGGCAGCCCAGGCGGCAATCCGGACGTCAAACCGAAATAGGCGCCGCTAGAGCGACCGTTTGAACATGTGCGCGATCTCGCCGACGATGCCACGGCGGAAGGCAAGCACGCAGGCCACGAAAATGACGCCCTGGATAACCGTTACCCACTGGCCGAAACCGGCGAGATAATTCTGCATCGCAACGATCACGAAGGCACCAACCACGGGCCCGAAAATCGTGCCGAGGCCGCCGACGAGCGTCATCAGCACGACTTCACCGGACATTGTCCAATGCACGTCCGTCAGTGAGGCATTCTGCGCGACGATGGATTTCGTCGCGCCGGCAAGGCCGACCAGCGTCGCCGATAGCACGAAGGCCGCGAGCTTGTAGCGATCGGTCTTGTAGCCGAGCGAAATGGCGCGCGGCTCGTTCTCGCGAATCGCTTTGAGGATCTCGCCGAACGGCGAATTGATGATGCGGTGGATCGCCAGAAAGCCGAACAGGAAGATCGCGAGCACCACATAATAAAGTGTCATCTGGTCCGAGAGATTGATGAAGCCAAGGAGTTTGCCTTGCGGGACGGCCTGGATGCCGTCTTCGCCATGCGTAAACGGTGCCTGCAGGCAGAAGAAATAGATCATCTGCGACAAAGCAAGCGTGATCATCGAAAAATAGATGCCCTGCCGTCTGATCGCGAGCGCACCGGTGATGAGTCCGATCACCCCTGCGCCGAGGGCTGCGGCGATGATGGCAAGTTCAGGTGGCCAGCCCCAGACTTTCGCGATGTGCGCGCTGAAATACCCCGCCGAACCCAAAAACATGGCGTGGCCGAAGGACAAAAGGCCGACGTAACCGACAAGCAGGTTGAAGGCGCAGGCGAATAGCGCAAAACATAGTGCTTGCATAAGAAAGAATGGGTACGCGAAGAGCGGCGCGACGATCAACGCAAGAGTCATCAGCAGAAATGCGACCTGCTCGTCGCGCGGATGCGCTACTTCGACAGGTGCGGTGATTGTCCCGGAAGCAGTGTCGACGGACATGTCAGGCGGTCCTTCCGAAGAGCCCAGCCGGCCTCACAAGCAGCACGATGGCCATGACGACGAAGATGACGGTGTTGGAAGCCTCGGGATAGAACACTTTCGTCAGCCCCTCGACGAGGCCGAGCAAAAACCCGGTGACGATCGAGCCAAGGATGGAGCCCATGCCGCCGATGACGACGACCGCAAACACCACGATGATGAAGTCGGCGCCCATAAGGGGCCGGACCTGGTTGATCGGTGCGGCGAGCACACCCGCCAGCGCGGCGAGCGCGACGCCGAAGCCGTAAGTCAGTGTCACCATGCGCGGCACATTGATGCCGAAAGCGCGCACTAAGGTTGGGTTTTCGGTGGCGGCGCGAAGGTTGGCGCCGAGCCGCGTCTTTTCGATGACGAACCATGTCGCAAGGCACACGATGAGGGAGAAGATGATTACCCAGCCGCGATAATTCGGCAGGAACATAAAGCCGAGGTTAGTGCCGCCGCTGAGTTCGCGCGGGATGGCGTACGGCAGACCGGACGACCCGAAATAATTCTGGAACACGCCCTGGATGATGAGAGCGAGACCGAATGTCAGCAGAAGTCCGTAGAGGTGATCGAGCCCGGCCAGACGCTGCAACATCGTCCGTTCGATGACCATGCCAAGGAAACCCACGACAAGCGGCGATATGATGAGCGCGAACCAGTAATTCAAACCGATCAGGTTTAGGAGAAAATACGCGCAGAAGGCGCCGACCATATAAAGCGCGCCATGCGCAAAATTGATGATGTTGAGCATGCCGAAGATCACGGCGAGGCCGAGGCTCAACAGCGCATAAAAAGCGCCATTGATCAGCCCAAGCAGCAATTGTCCGAACAGCGCCTGCGTGGAAATTCCGAGAAGAGGGATCATCGAATCCGCCGATCAGAATTGGGAACGGTGCGGCTGGCTCACGAGAGCCGCACCGTTAGAGCTTACTTTTTGACGAGCGGGCACTCGCTTTCCGACAGCGGCCGGAAAGCCTGATCGGCGGGGATCGTCGCCTTCGTGATGTAATAATCCCACGGCCCCTTGGACTCGCCCGGCTTCTTCACCTGGAAGAGATAGGCGGGATGAATGTTACGGCCGTCCTGACGGATATTGCCCTTGCCGAAGATGCTATCATCAACCGGCATTTCCTTCATCTTGGCGACGACTTTCGCGCCGTCGTCCGGGTTGCTGCCGAGCGCGTCGAGCGCCTTGAGATAATGCAGCTCCGCCGAATAGACGCCAGCCTGCACCATTGTCGGCATTGCGCCGCTCGTCATCTTCGAGGCAAATTTCTTCGAGAATGCGCGCGTACCATCATTCATGTCCCAGTAGAAGGTCTCGGTAAAAGTCAGGCCCTGCGACGCATTCAGGCCGAGCGCGTGCACGTCGGTTATAAAGAGGAGAAGCGCGGCAAGCGTCTGACCGCTTTGCGTGATGCCAAACTCGGCAGCTTGCTTGACGGCATTTGTCGTGTCGCCGCCGGCGTTAGCCAGCCCGATGACCTTCGCCTTCGAATTCTGCGCCTGCAGAAGGAAGGACGAGAAGTCTGGCGAGTTGAGCGGATGCCGCACCGTGCCGAGCACCTTGCCATTAGCCTTTGTCACCGCGTTTGTCGTGTCGCGTTCGAGCGCCGCACCGAAGGCATAATCGGCGGTCAGGAAGAACCAGGTATCGCCGCCAGACTTTGTCAGCGCCGTGCCGGTTCCGTTGGCGAGCGCGTAGGTATCGTAAGTCCAGTGGATCGTGTTCGGCGTGCAGGCCTTGTTGGTCAGGTCGGATGTGCCGGCGCCGGAATTTAGGAAAACCTTATTCTTCTCCTTGATGACGTTGTTGACGGCGAGCGCTACACCCGAATTCGGCACGTCAACGATGACGTCGACCTTGTCCACGTCGAACCATTGACGCGCGATGCTGGTGCCGACGTCCGGCTTGTTCTGGTGATCGGCGGAGACGACATCGATCTTCCAGCCTTTGCCGGTCATGCCGGAATCTTCCACAGCCATCTGTGCCGCAAGGGTCGAGCCCGGTCCGCCGATATCGGCGTACAGACTGGATTGATCGGATAATGCACCGATCTTTACATTTTTGTTCTGCGCCGCGGCCGATCCCGCCCAGGCCAGAGCCGCAGCGAGCGCCGTGATAGCAACTGAACTTCTCATCTTTGATATCTCCCGATCTTTGAGTTTCTAAACGCCCAGATATTGGTGCAGTTTGCTCATATTCGCCTGCAATTCGCTATTGGCGAATGTGTCAATGATCTTCCCGTGCTCCATCACATAATAGCGGTCGGCGACCGTCGCGGCGAAGCGGAAATTCTGCTCGACGAGAAGGATAGTGAATCCCTGATCCTTCAGTCGCGCGATCGTTTTTCCAATCTGCTGAATGATGACGGGCGCGAGCCCTTCGGTTGGCTCATCAAGAAGCAGAAGTCGTGCGCCGGTGCGCAGGATGCGGCCGATCGCCAGCATCTGCTGCTCGCCGCCGGAAAGTTTGGTGCCCTGGCTCGTCAGCCGTTCTTTCAGGTTCGGGAAGAGCTCGAAAATCTGGTCGAGCGTTAGTCCGCCTGGCTTCACCTGTGGCGGAAGCAGCAGATTTTCCTTGACATCAAGACTTGCGAAGATGCCTCGCTCCTCCGGGCAAAAGGCAATTCCCATCCTTGCGATGCGGTCGGAATTGGCGCGTATCGTTTCCTTATCCTCGAAGCGGATGGATCCCTGCCGCTTGCCGACAATCCCCATGACAGATTTCAGCGTCGTCGTTTTGCCGGCGCCGTTGCGGCCGAGGAGCGTCACGACTTCCCCAGGACGGACATCGAAGTTCACGCCGTGCAGGATGTGGGACTCGCCATACCAGGCCTGCAGTCCGTCAATCTTCAGAAGTGCGCCGTTCGCCTCAGGCATGACCCGCCCCGAGATAAGCCTGCTGCACTTCCGGATTTTTCGACACCGTCGCGTAATCGCCTTCGGCGAGGATATGGCCGCGCGTCAGCACCGTGATCGTATCGGAAAGGTTGGCGACGACGTTGAGATTGTGTTCTACCATCAAAATCGTGCGATTGACGGAGACGCGCTTCACGAGTTTGGCGACGTTGTCGATGTCTTCGTGACCCATTCCGGCCATGGGTTCGTCGAGCAGCATCATTTCGGGGTCGAGCGCCAAAGTGGTCGCGATCTCGAGCGCGCGTTTTCGCCCGTATGGCATCTCGACTGCAGTCGTACGGGCGAATTCGGTCAAGCCGACGTCGGTGAGCAGCTGATGCGCACGATTGTTGAGCGACGTCAGCACTTTTTTCGAGCGCCAAAAGTCAAAAGAATCGCCGCGTCCGCGCTGCAACGCGATGCGCACGTTTTCGAGCGCGGTGAGATGTGGGAACACCGCCGATATCTGGAATGAGCGCACGAGTCCGAGCCGCGCAATATCGGCCGGCTTGAGCGCGGTAATGTCACGATCCTTGTAGACGATGCGCCCGCGCGTCGGGTTCAGGAACTTCGTGAGCAGATTGAAGCAGGTTGTCTTGCCGGCGCCGTTCGGGCCGATCAAGGCGTGGATCGATCCGCGCTTGACGCGCAAATTCACGTCGCGCACCGCCGTGAAGCCGGCGAACTCCTTCGTCAAGCCCTCGGTCACGAGGACGTATTCGTCGCTCACGCTTTACTGCCTCCCCGAACTGGCGCCGGTTCAAATCCGCGCACATTGTTAGAGGCAGCCTAATCAGGCGCCGCGCGTATAATCAAGGGGAGGGTGGTCAGATGACCCAGTCTTCGCGAACGATGGCTTCGGCAAAGAGGATGTCGCGAATGCGTGCCGCCGAGTGACGTAGCGCGACGTCGTCGCGCCGGCGCGGATGCGGCACATCGATATTGAGCGAAATCTTCACTTCGCCTGGGCGCCCGCCAAGTGCGACCACCCGATCGGCGAGATAGACCGCTTCGTCGATGTCGTGGGTAACGAACAGAACGGTCTGACCGGACGCCCGCTGTACGCGGACGAGTTCGTCCTGCAGGGCCTCGCGCGTTTGCACATCGAGCGCGCTGAATGGCTCATCCATGAGCAGGATGGCCGGGCGCACGGCGAGCGCTCGCGCGAGCGCGACGCGCTGACGTTGCCCGCCGGAGAGCTGATGCGGGAAGCGGCCGGCAAGCTCGCGCAGGCCGACGCCGGCAAGGGCGGTGAGGGCGCGCTCGCGGCGCGCCGCCCGGGAGAGCCGGGTCTTCTCCAGGCCGAAGCAGACATTCGAAAGAATGCGCCGCCAGGGCAGGAGGCGCGAATCCTGGAAGACGAGCGCCATGGCGCGGTCGGCGCTGACATCCGGATTGAGCCGCACGGTTCCCGCGGACGGCGTGGCGAGCCCGATGAGGACGCGAAGCAGGGTGGACTTGCCCACGCCGGATGGCCCGACGATCGCGACGAACTCGCCGGGCGCGATTTCGAGGTCGAGGCCGCGGAGCACCTCAGTGCGGGCGCCGCCCTGATCGAAGGCGATGCCGAGCCCCTCGATGACGATCACGCTTTCCATACGAGCAGCCGCGACTGAAGGAAAACGAAGGCGGTGTCGACAAGGCCGTAGAGCGCCGCCATGGTCAGCATGTAGACGACAACGATGTCGGTCGCGAGGAGGCTTGAGGCCTGCTGCATCCGCTGGCCGAGGCCGCTGACGCCGAAGAGTTCGGATGCGACAACCGCCATCCAGGCCTGGCCGAGCGCGGTGCGCACGCCGATCAGTATGCCGGGCAGCGCGGCAGGGAAGAGCACTTTGATGAGTTTTTCAGGCCCGGACTGGAAGCCGAACGCTTCGGCGACTTCGACCAAGTCGCGGTCGACGCCCCGGATCGCGCCTTGCGCTGCGAAAAAGACGATCCAGAAACAGCCGATCGCGATGATGAAGACCGCCGCCGTCTGATCGATGCCAAACCAGAGGATAGCGAAGGGCACCCAGGCAAGGCCTGGGATGGGTCGCAGCACCCGCACGATCCAGGCGAGCGCCCAGTCGAACGGGCGATACATGCCGGTTGCGACACCAAGGATGATGCCGCAGGCTGTCCCGCAAGCGAGGCCGATCGCGTAATGCCACAAGCTGAAAAGGACGGAATCGCCCCAGATGCCGCTCTTTGCCTCGTGTAGGAAAGCGGCCGGGAGTTGACTTGGCGCAGGGAGAAGCGTCGGCGGAAGCACGCCAAAGCGTGGGATGAGCTCCCAGATGCCGAGGAAAACCGCGAGCCCGATCGCCGCCAAGAGATAGGGCGTCGAGCCCCGCATCGGTTGAACCCGCGTCCTATTTGCCGGCTGTCGCCTTCACATAGAAGGAGGGGTCGAACAAGCCTTCGAGCGGATATTCCTTGTCGAGCGTGCCGATCTTCACCTGATAGGCCTGCATCTTGCGGGTGGAGCCGACGATCACGCGCGGATCGGCGGTGAATTTTGAAGCCGGCGAGGAGAGCGATTTCAGGATCGTTGCGTCATCGACGATGCCCTTGCCGAGTGCGGCCTCGATCGCCGGCACGGCCTTCTGCGGCTCCTTCTCGATGATGTTTGTTGCCTGGACGATAGCATCGACGAGCTTCTGCACGCTGTCGGCATTTTTGGCGAGGAAGGCGCCCGAAACGGCGACCACGGTGCCTGGCTGATCCCTGAACATCTCGCCGCCATAAGCGACGACCTTGATGCGCGGGTCGCGCTGTTCGGAAACGGTGATCGCCGGCTCGCGCAACGTCGAGCCGTCAACTGCCCCCGCAAGCAGGGCCTGTTGAGTTGCGTCAATACCCATCGTGATGATGTCGTAGTCGGCCTTCCCGACGTGGGCGACCTCGTCGAGCCAATAGACCAGCGTCGTGTGCGGCACGGAACCCGGCGGCTGCGTCGCCATCCGGGCGGCCTTGCCGGTCGCCGCGTGAAAAGCCTTGAAAGCGTCGGCAGATGAGGTGCCCGCCTTAAAGTAAGGCGCAAACTTGCCGCCGACCGTCACCGTCATCTCTTCGATGGCGGTCGCGGCAACCACTTTGACCTCGATGCCTTTCGAGCGCGCCACCGCTAACGGCGCGACGCCGCCGACATAGACGTCGAGCGTGCCGGAGGCGAGCGCCTGGATCATCACCGGCCCGGACTCAAAATTCGTAAAACGTGCAGTAAAACCAGCGGCTTTGAGCATTCCGAGCTGGTCGGCGACGAAGATCTGGGACGTGCCGAGAACTGGGATAAATCCGATGCGAAGCGGAATCGTCTGCGCCGACGCCGGCTGTGCCGTCAGCAGGGCTAGGGCTGCAAAAAAGCGCATTAGTTTCATGAGCTTTCCTGAAACGGCTCACCTGAAATGGAAACAGCCGAAGTCGGCGACAAACGCCGGAACTTCGGCTGTTCGTGGTTCGTCGTCGGTTTTTTACAGCCAGCGGCGCGGGCCAGTGCCGCCCGGCCCGTCAGCATAACCTTTGCCGGCAATGAGGTGGTAGATGAACAGCACGATCACGGCGCCGACGATCGCGCCGATAAGTCCGGCGCCCTGATCGGGCCGATACCAGCCGAGCGCCTGGCCGATCCAGGTCGCGAGGAAGGCGCCGATGATGCCGAGGATACAGGTCAGGATGAAACCCTGCGGATTGTTCGGCGCCGGCGAAAGCCAACGCGCGATCAGGCCGGCGATGAAGCCGATGATAATGATCCAAATGTAGTGCATGCGATCCCCCGTGGAGCTCTGCCGAGCGAACGTGACAATAGGGCCGTGGGTTTCCGGGTAAAGCGCTCTCAGGTGCGCTTCAGCGAAATTCCGCGTCCAGCCGCTTTCGGCCAGGGCAGGCCGGCGGTCGCCGCGGCGAGCGCCGTAATCGCCGCCTGCTGGTCCGGCAGGAAGGCAGCGGCGCGGGGTTTTTCGCCGGATTGATCGATACAGAGGTAAACCTGCTCGCTCGTCGCCACCAACGTGCCCTCGGCGTTCCGCATCTCGAACCAGATGCGCAGGCGCTTGGCATCGTATTCGAGCACCCGCGCACCGGCGGCAAGTCGTTCGCCCTCCCTCACCTCGTGGTGGTAGTGGATGGTCAGCGTGGTCGTGTAGATCGTGCGGCTCGTGCGGTCCCGGCCCTGCGTCTCGAGGCCAATCGCCTCCAAAAGCTTGTCGCCGGTGCGGCTGAAGACGAGCGCGTAATAGGCGTCGTTCATGTGGCCATTGTAGTCGATCCAGGCGGGATCGACCGAGGTCGTGAACAGGGGCGAGGGCACTGTCATTCTAGCTGCCCGTAAGGAACCGGCTCGCCGAAGAGCGCCGCGACGAGGCCGTGCGGCGCGGCTGCTTTTGCGTGCGCTCGCGCCGTGAAGCGCACGATCTTTTCGCGCCCTGGCGCCAGATGGAACCAGTCGTCCTCGGGCCGGAAGCCGGCATCCTCGATCCGCACGGATTGTGCGAACGAGAAGGCGCGCAGACGCAGCTGCCAGGTCTCGTCGTCCTGCTCCAGGGCTACTGCTAGTGCGCCGGTCGCCGGCAGTGCGGCGCGGCCGAGCGGGAAGTGAAAGGCTTCGGTAATTAATTCGCCGGCAGGGGCGGCAAGCGTTGCGATCGTGACATCATGCGACGGCGGGCCGAAGCGGTAGGCGTATGTCATGTCGAAGAACGCCCCGAAGAGATCGACATCCGGAATCGCAATCGTGCTGCGCGGGGCGAGCGTGACGTCCCGCTGTCCGCGCATGACGCTGGTCGTGCCGTCCTTCAGGCATTCGAGCGTGACCACCGCCTCGATTGTTTCCGCGGTATCGTTGATCAGATGCAGCATGAGTCCGTTCACGCCCTCATCGATGAGAACGAGCTGCGCCGGCCGGAACGCGCGCCTCAGCGCATACCAGGCCGATTTCGGCTCGCCGCGCCAGTCGAGCACGCCCCAGCCGGATGACGGCCAAAGGTCTTTGAAAAACCAGACGAGCCCGCCGCGCGTCGGCGAGCCGGCGCGGCGCCATTCGGCGAACGTCGCCTCCATGGCTTCGGCGACCGCGGCGCGGCCGAGATTGAGATAGAGCGCCGGATCACGCGTGCGGAGCCCTTGCGCATCGACCGCGTAAAGATCCTCGACATAGTGATCGCGCACCTGCTCGAAATCCTGCGATGCGCCCCAATCGCGCGGAATGCGCGCGTCCCATAGTGGGGTGGCGAGCGGCTTCCCGCCGAAATCGCGCGCGACGCTCGCCGCGTCCGGCACATTGGCGAAGCCGAGACATTCGGAAGCAAAGCGCACCTCGGCGCGGCGCGCATCTTCGAGCGGCCGGCGATAAGCGCCGACACCATAATAATGCGAGACACCGCTATTCACGTGAAAGGGCAGGGCACCGCCCGACGGCGAGTTCTCGACATAAGCGCAGTCGGGCCGCATCTCGCGGGTGATCGCCGGTAAGATCTCGTCAAACAAAGGTGAGCGCCAGCTTTTTTCCGGCACGCCCATCATGGCGGCCTGCTGATGGACTTCGCTGCCGCCGCAGAGCACCGCCAGCGCCGGTGAGGCCTGCGTGCGATCGACAAAGGCCCGCGCTTCCTGCTCGACGAGATCGCGGAACCCCGGATCGCCGATGGGATAATCGAAATTGGCGAACTGAAAATCGTGCCAGACGAGAATGCCGAGCTCGTCGCAGAGATCGAAGAACGCGTCGCTCTCGTAGACCATCGTGCCGCCGACGCGCAGCA
>JAXDNH010000023.1:0-6777 GCA_034669525.1 Methylobacteriaceae bacterium
TACCGCACTTATGGCCAACTCTTGATCATTAATGCCGGCAGCGGCTACTATGTGGTGCTGGCCGGCATGGAACGTATCAACGTGGACGTCGGGCAATTTGTCCTGACGGGGGAGCCCGTCGCGACCATGGGCGACGGCTCGGCAAAAACGGCGGCGGCGATCGCCATAGGCGCGGCACAACCTGTCCTCTACGTCGAGTTTCGTAAGGATGGGACGCCGATTGATCCGGGCCCGTGGTGGGCAAGACCGGAAATGAAGAAGGTTCGCGGATGATGCGCAAGGTTTCTCTCGTTGTACTTGGCGCCATGGCTGGAGCTGCGACCGTCACGATCGGCCAGCAGAGCCATCTTCTCGCCGGCGGCTCCGCCCGCGCCGCGATCTCGGATACGTACCGGAGTCTCAACCTCTTCGGCGACGTGTTCGAAAAAATCCGCTCGGATTACGTCGAGAAGCCCGACGAGCAGAAGCTTGTCGAATCCGCCATCAACGGCATGCTCACCTCGCTCGATCCGCATTCGAGCTACATGGATTCCAAGAGCTTCCGCGACATGCAGGTGCAGACGCGCGGCGAGTTCGGCGGGCTCGGTATCGAGGTCACGCAGGAAGACCAGCTGATCAAGGTCGTCACCCCGATCGACGATACGCCCGCCTCGAAAGCCGGCATCATGTCCGCCGACATCATCTCGGCGATCGATGGCGAAACCGTCCAGGGCATGACGCTGAACCAGGCCGTCGACAAGATGCGCGGCGCGGTCAACACCTCAGTCACGCTCACGATCCTGCGGGGGCCGAACAAGGACAAGCAGGACATTAAGCTCACCCGCGCGATCATCCAGATCAAGTCGGTGCGTTCGCGCAAGGAAGGCGAAGACATCGGCTATATCCGCATCACACAGTTCAACGAGCAGACCTATGAAGGCGTGAAAGCCGCGATGGCGAAATTCCAGAGCGAAATCCCGAACGATCAGTTCAAGGGATACGTTCTGGATTTGCGCAACAATCCGGGCGGCCTGCTCGATCAATCAATCGCGGTATCCAACGCATTCATCGATCGTGGCGAGATCGTCTCCACCCGCGGCCGCAACGCCGATGAGACGCAGCGCTACAATGCGCGGCCCGGCGATCTCTCGAAGGGCAAGCCTGTGGTTGTGCTGATCAACGGCGGCTCGGCCTCGGCATCCGAAATCGTCGCCGGCGCGCTGCAGGACCACAAGCGCGCGACGGTCCTCGGCACGCGCTCCTTCGGCAAGGGCTCCGTGCAGACGATCATTCCGCTCGGCCAAAACAACGGTGCGGTGCGGCTGACGACGGCGCGCTACTACACGCCCTCGGGCCGCTCGATCCAGGCGAAGGGCATCGATCCCGACGTGCAGGTCCTCCAGGACGTGCCCGACGAATTGAAGGGCAAGGACGACACTAAGGGCGAGGCCTCGCTCAAGGGTCACCTCAAGAACGGCGAGGAGGAGAAAGGCGGTTCGCAGGCCTATGTCCCGCCGGACCCGAAGAACGACAAGCAGCTGATTGCGGCAGAGGATCTCCTGCGCGGCAGCAACAAGGCCTCGATCAGCCCGGATCAGCTGAAAGCGGCAAAAGTTCCGAACTGACACGGGCGGCATGTCCGCCCTTCGCTCTATCAACCGGCCCGGCACGCCACCTAAGATGGCTGCCGGGCCTCTGATTCGCGTCAATGCGGTGAAAGCGGAAAGCCGGTCGACTTGAGGATGCAGGACGACCTCAACAGACCTCTTGGACTGGAGCGCGAGCCGGCAAGCCGCTTCGGCAGGCCTGTGGCCTGGACGCCCTTGGCTTTCGGCGGCCTTGGCCTCATCGCGATTTCGCTCATCGCGTTCGTACTTATCACTGGCGACCGCAATGGCGGCGAACCTTACGCGATCGCCCGCATCGAGCAGGAGAAGCCTGCGGCGCTACCAGCACCTCCGGCTTCGGCGACTGCGCCCCTCAAACAGGCCGAGCCGACGGGCGCGATTTTGCGACCCGACGCCAAGTCGGGTGCGGCGGAAATGGAGCGCGCAAGCGGCGTCAAAATCACACGTCCCGCCGGGGCGGACTCGCCAAACGCGCTTGTAATCCGGGTACCGGACGCAAGCACGCTGCATCTCGCGCCCGCGCCCGATCCGCGGCTTATCGAGAAGGGCCGCTACGGAGTCTTGCCGCGCATCGGCCCGGATGCGGCGCGCCCCGCGGATATCTATGCGCGCCCGATTTCATCCTCGCCTAAACTCAAGCCCGGAGCGCCGCGCATTGCGATCTTTATCGGCGGAATGGGATTGAGCCGTACGACCACGCAGGAAGCCATCGACAAGTTGCCGGGCGCGATCACGCTGGCTTTTGCCCCGTACGGGTCGGAGGTGGAGGTGCAGGCCGCTCGCGCCCGCGATTCAGGTCACGAAATCCTCCTGCAATTGCCGATGGACACGTTTAATGGAGGAGACGGCGATCCGGGTCCCCATACGCTGCACTCCGACCGCACGCCCGAGGCGATTGTCGATGATCTGCACTGGTTGATGGCTCGCTTCCCCGGTTACGCGGGAATGACGAATTTCCTCGGCGGCCGTTTCACAGCCGATGAGGCCGCACTCGGACCGGTTCTGCGCGAAACGAAGCAGCGTGGGCTCTTCTATGTCGATGACGCGACCTCGGCGCGCAGCATCGCGAATACGATTGCGCAGCGTGTCGATCTGCCGTTCGCTCGTGCCGACGTCGTCCTCGATGCCGACAAGACGCCCGATTCTGTCGACGCGGCGCTGAGCCGCCTGGAAGCGCTCGCGCGTAAGAACGGCGTCGCGATCGGATGGGCTACCGGCCTGCCCGTCAACATCGATCGCATCGCGCGTTTCGCCCGCTCTCTTGAGGACCGCGGCATCGCGCTTGTGCCTGTTAGCGCGGCCACCTCCGTCACACCGCGGCCGAGCGCCGACGCGAAAGAGCGATGATGCTGCAGGAAAGACTGCCGTATCGCGTCTGCGTCGGTATGATGCTCATCAACCACGACGGGCTGGTGTTTGTCGGGCGCCGCCGCAACAAACGGCAGCGCGAGCATGTCGCGCCGGGTTACGAATGGCAAATGCCGCAGGGCGGCATCGATCCCGGCGAAGAGCCGTATCAGGCCGCGCTGCGGGAACTCTACGAGGAGACCGGGGTCTCGAGCGTGTCCCTTATTGCCGAAGCGCCGGAATGGTTCACTTACGAAATCCCGCCGGAAATCCTGCATCGCTCCTGGCGTGCGCGCTATCGCGGCCAGCGGCAGAAGTGGTTCGCGTTACGCTTCGAGGGCGACGAAAGCGAGATCAAAATCGAGCATCCGCCGGGCGGTCACAAACCGGAATTCGACGCTTGGCGCTGGACGCCGATGGAACGGCTGCCGGACCTAATCATCCCGTTCAAACGGGGAGTCTATCAGAAGGTCGTAACCGAATTTGCCCGCTACGCGGGGAAGGAAACGACGGCTTAGCCGCTGTCACTCATTCGAGCGAGCTTGCGTTCGACAAGCGCAGCGAAAGCAGCGGCGCCGAACGGCAGCGCCGCATCGTTGAAATCGTAACGCGGATTGTGCAGCGGCGCGGCGTTCGCGCCTTCCGTGCCGTTGCCGATATTGATGTAAGCGCCCGGGCAGGCTTCCAGCATGAAGGAGAAATCCTCGGAGCCGAGCACGCGCGATCTTTTGCGATTCACGTTGCCTTCGCCGACGATTTCAGCGGCGACATCGGCAAAGAGTTCGGTTTCCTGCGGCTCATTGACGAGCGGCGCGAAAAGATCGCGGAAATCGAGGCGTGCCCGCGCGCCGAAGGAAGCCGCGATATTCTCCACTACCCGGCGCATGTTGCTTTCGATGAGCGCCATCACGTCACGGGAAAAGGTCCTCGCCGTGCCGCGCAGAACCGCCGTGTCCGGCACGACATTATACGCCGCGCCGGCATGAATTTGGGTCACGCTGACCACCGCAGGCTCGATCGGCTCGACATTGCGTGAGACGATCGTCTGCAACGCCATTGTCATCTGCGCGGCAATGATGACCGGATCGACGCCATCCTCCGGTCGTGCGCCGTGCGATCCCTTGCCGTCGATCGTAATGTCGAAGAAAGCGCCCGCGGCCATCATGACACCGGGGCGGATCGCGAACGTGCCGACGGGATGCCCCGGCATATTGTGCATGCCGTAGACGAAATCGCAGGGAAACCGCTCGAACAAATCGTCCTCGAGCATCGCCCTGGCGCCACCGAGCCCTTCCTCGGCCGGCTGGAAGATAAAGTTGACCGTGCCGTCGAAATTGCGCGTGGCGGCCAGATATTTCGCCGCGCCAAGCAGCATCGTCGTGTGGCCGTCATGTCCGCAGGCGTGCATGCGTCCGTCGTGGCGCGAGCGATAGGGCAGATCGTTCGCTTCGAGGATCGGTAGCGCGTCCATATCGGCGCGAAGTCCAACGCTATGGGGGGCATTGCCGGCGCGCAGCACGCCGACGACGCCGGTCCTGCCGACGTTGCGGTGCACTTCGCAACCGAATTCCTCGAGTTTCGCGGCAACGGAGGTCGAGGTGCGCTCCTCCTCAAATCCGATCTCCGGATGGGCATGGAAGTCGCGCCGCCATGCTGTCATTTCTTCGTGAAATGCGCGGATGTCATCGAGGGCTCGCGCCATGAAGCCTCCAATAGGGCCCAAAAGGATGTGTGCCGAGGGGGTTGCCTCTATTCTTTTGCAAAAATTGGGCAAGTCCAAACAGCGGGGATGACGCGCCGGGTTCAGAAGCGCCGCAGCAACCGATCCAGATACTCGAGCTCTTCCTGCGGCCGCGACGGGTCGCCGATGCGCCGGCGCAATTCTTCGAGCACGCGCTGGGCGCGCTGCGCGGGCGGAGCGCCGAGCGGATCATAGCGCGACCGCGGATTGTACGGATCGTTCGCCATCGGCCGGCCGAGCGGGTCGGCGCGGCCATCGCGATTGGCCTGCCGCGGCTGGCCGTCCGGCGTCTCGCCGCCATCGTCGTCGGCTTGGTCCGAGGGATCGCCCTCGCCCTGCTGTTGCATGCGTTGGGCGAGCTGCTGCGCGCCGCGGCGCAGTGCCTCGAGGGCGCGTCCCTGCGAATCGATCGCCTGTCCGCGCCCGCTCTGGCCTTTGCCGAGCTGCTGCTCCGCGTCCTTCATCGCGTCTTCGGCATCGTCGAGCCCGCTCTCGCCGCTTTGCCCGAGCTGCTTCATGCGCTTTTGCAATTGCGCAAGCCGATCGCGCAATTGCTGCTGGCGTTGCTGCAATTCTTCTTCCGAAGGCCCGCCCTGCGCGTTCTGCGCGTCTTGTTCTTGGCCGTCGCCTTGCGCATTCTGGTCCTGATCGCCCTGCTGGCCCGCTTGCGGCTGCTGACCGCGCTGACGCTGCCCGCGTTGCGAGGGATCGCGCCCTTGCTGGCGATCTCGCATGGCCTGGCGCTCGCGTTGGCCTTTGCGGAAGGTCTGATCGCGCAGGTCCTGCTGCTCGCGCGTTAGCTTGTCGAGCTCATCGAGCGCGCGGCTCATTTCGCGGGAAGCGGAATTCTGCTGGTTGCGGCGCTTCGCCGTTTGCAGGTTCTCCAGAATATTCTGCAGCTGGTCTAGCATCCGCTGCGCTTCGGCAAGCGAGCCGTTCTTCGCCATGTCCTCCATGCGGTCGAGCATGGATTTCAAATCTTGCGGGGTCACAGTGCGATTGTTGCGTGGCGTGTTGCGGTCCGCTTGCTGCTGGTCGCCTTGTTCGCGCATCTGCCGCTCGGCCAATTCCTGGAGAAATTTGTCGAGCGCGGCGCGCAGGTTTTCGGTGAGCTTCTTGATCTCCTCGTCGCTTGCGCCGCGTTGCAGCGCCTCGCGCAATTGCTGCTGCGCCGCGCGCAGATCGCGCTCGGCGTCGGAGAGGTCGCCGTCTTCGATGCGGAGCGCCATCTCCCAAAGATAATCCGCCACAGCAAGGAGCTCGGGGTCAGTACGCGCGCGTTTCAGCCGATACAGCGCCGAGTGCAGGCCGAGATAGACACCAGCGGTCGTGCCGAATTTGTGCGGCGAAATAATCAGAGCTTCGAGCGAGTTTTCGACGCGGGCCCGTGCATCGGGGGCAAGGACGAGATTGCGCCGCTGCTCGACGAGGGCGCGTGCGAGCGGCTTCACGAAGGGCCGCTGCGGCAGCAGGATTTCGATCGGGTCGCTTACGCCCTCGTTGTTCCCTTCGTCGCGCGCATGCAGGGTCATGGTCACGCGTGCGCCGGCCCAGGGATTTTCGGCAAGGTCGGCCGTCGTTGTCGCGTCGCCGAGCCCGCCTGGCCCGGAGGGGAGCGCCAGGCCGACACGCGGCGGATCGACGAGATGGCGGCCGGTGACCGGCTTGTCGCGCAGAATCGGATTGTCGAATTTCGCTTCGGCGCCGATGACGCCGTAATCGTCGTCGATTTTGTAGGCGAGGCTGAGCGTGCCGCGGACATTCGGCTTCGGCTGCTCCTTCAGTTCGATCGTCGGCGGGCGATCCGGGATCGCCTGAATGTCGAAGACGCCGAAGACGGTACCTGACTGGCGCAGGATCAGATGCGAGTCGCCTTTCAAGGTGAGACGCGTCTCACCGGGGACCTGCCTTGCTGCGGCCCCGGTCGGCTTCGCCTCCGGCGCCTTCTCAGCGGCTGCGAGCGCGCCCTGCGTCTCGATGGCGACTGCGCCCGGCTCGGACGCCCGAATCACGACGGTGGAGCCGACGGGCGCAGCGAGACCTGCGGCATGCCCCTGCGGACCGGTGGTGCGTCCCATCTGC
>JAXDNH010000024.1:0-4173 GCA_034669525.1 Methylobacteriaceae bacterium
GGCAATGCATGTGACTTTGTTCGCCGCTGCGATGGCGCTGTGGCGCGTACTCCTGCGCGGTCTAACGCATCAACCCGTCGCCGCTTTGCTCGCCAGCGCCTTCACCGGCGCACAAATGTGTGCGCTCGGCGTACTCTTCACGTTCGCCTCGTACCCGCTCTTCCCGGTGCATGGCGCAACGACACCCGCCTGGGGATGGACGCCGATTCAGGATCAGCAGTTCGGCGGCTTGCTGATGTGGGTGCCGGGCGGGCTCGTGTTTACGGTGCACGCCCTGGCCGTGCTCGGCCTGTTCCTCAGCCGCCTTGATCATCGCATGCGCCAAGCCTGATAGCGGCGCTCCTCATCTCAAGACGCATGGCCGTACCACAACGCGGTTTCGGGTCATGACGCGACCCTTCGGAGCCACAATTTGGCCCTTCCAGTCCTGCTCATGCGCATTTCGCAAGGAGCGGCACGGTTGGAAGAAATTCTGCAAAACCTGGTTCTTCAGTACGGATACTTGGCGATATTCGTCGTGATCGGACTCGAGAGCGCCGGTCTACCCCTGCCGGGAGAAGCGGCGCTGATTGCAGCCTCGGCTTACGCAGGTGCGACCGGCCATTTGCATATCGCGCTTGTGATTGCCTGCGCCGCGCTCGGCGCGATCATCGGCGATAATATCGGCTTCTGGGCCGGCCGCCGCTTTGGCAAGAGTCTCCTCGTGAGGTATGGGCCGCTTGTTCACGTCAGTGCAACGCGGCTCAAAGTCGGCGAATATCTATTCCGGCAGCACGGCGGGAAAATCGTATTTTACGGCCGGTTTGTTGCATTCCTACGCATTTTCGCGGCGGTGCTCGCGGGCGCCAATAATTACGGCTGGCGGCCCTTTCTCATCTACAACGCCGCGGGTGGCGTTGTTTGGGCGAGCCTGGTGGGCCTCGGCGCTTACACCTTTGGAAATGCGGTCCACAATGTCACCGGCCCGCTCGGCTGTGCCGGTCTGTTCGTCGCGATTGCGGCGATGATCTTGCTTTGGCGTCTCGCGCGCCAGCACGAGAAGCGATTGCACACGCAAATGGAAGGTGAAGCGCTGGATTAGCGTGCTACCACCAGCCGGGCCGCGTTTCCTCCAGTCTGCCGCCGATCCGCACCGGTGCAATGCGCGTCGGAAAACCGTCGCCGCCGATCTCCGCTGCGAGCCCGCACAGGGTCGCGGGACCGCTCGCCGGCTCGAAACGAGAGCCCGGCGTCTTCTGAATGAAGCGGCGCACCGGCTCGTCCTTTTCCATGCCGATGACGGAATCATAATCGCCGGTCATGCCGGCATCGGTGAGATAACCGGTGCCGCCGGGCAGGATTTGATGATCGGCCGTCGGGATATGCGTATGGGTGCCGACGACAAGCGATGCACGGGCGTCGCAATGATGGCCCATCGCCTGCTTCTCGCTCGTCGTCTCAGCGTGATGATCGAGGATGAATGCATCGCATCCCGAGCCTAGCGGACAGGCTGCAAGTTCACGGTCGACGGTCGCGAACGGATCGTCCATCGGATCCATGAACGCGCGGCCCATGACGTTCATGACAAGCACGCGATGGCCGTTCGCGCCTTCATAAAGAAATGCGCCGCGGCCTGGCGTTCCCGGCGGATAATTGGCCGGGCGCAACAGCCGCGGCTGGCGCTCGATGAACACAAGCGCCTCGCGCTGGTCGAAGGCATGATTGCCGAGCGTAACGCAATCGGCTCCGGCATTGAGAAGATCGTCGCAGATCGTCTCTGTGATGCCGAAACCGCCGGCGGAATTCTCGCCGTTGACGATGATAAAATCGAGGGCCCAGTCGCGGCGCAGTCCCGGCAGATGGGCGAGCACGGCCGCGCGGCCGGAGCGGCCGACGACGTCACCGATGAACAGAAGACGCATGGTCTGATGGAGCCCCGCAGGCGATCGTTTCGCGTTCCGTTATCACGAACGCGAGCGGGTGGTCGTGCGGTTCGGCCGGAATGGATGCGACTTCTTGCGTAGAGAAGGCAAGACCGATGGCGAGCGGGCGCTTCGGCGCAAGCGCGGCGAGCGTCGCGTCGTAATAGCCAGCGCCGTAACCGAGGCGATGGCCTGCCCGGTTGAACGCGGCGAGCGGCACGAAGAGGAGGTCGGGATCGAGGGCCGGCGCGTCCTGTGGGGGCTCGCGCAGGCCAAGCGGACCATCGGCGAGCGGATCGCCCGGGCGCCAAAGCCGGAAGGCGAGCGGTTTGCCGCGGCCGGCGACAGCGGGCAGGGCGGTGGCAAGACCGGCATCGGCAAGGGCGGCGAGGAGAGGCAGCGGATCGGCTTCGCTGCGGATCGGCCAATAGGCCGCCGTGACGCGGCTGCGATGCAGTCTCGCCAGCTCCAGCCCCTCGCGGGTAGCCCGCGCGGCGAAAGCCTGACGCACCTCACCCGGCACGGCCGCACGCCGCTCCAGCGCAGCCAAGCGCAGATCGGCTTTCGTGCCAAGGCTCATGCGAAGGGAGGAAAGTGCGGGCCACAGAAGCCGTGGGACATCGATCCCGGGAACCTACAACGTAGGTGGGCGCCATGTGCCCAAGTCCACGGACAAGGGCAGGGACAGCTCCCGAAGAGATCGATAAGCCCCGGGAATACTGTCCAACACGCACCCCGCAGCACCGCAATTACGAATGTAGGTCAGCTTCGCGCTCGGGGGAAGGGGTGATCTGTGTTCGCAGTCGGTGAAGGATGTTTCGGGGAGGTGAGCCCGGGCGGCGCGTTTCCACGCTCGTCGGAACGCCTCTGAAGCTGAGTCCCATGGGCCAAACTTAGCGATTGGCTATTAGGTAGTTCCCATAAAACGGGGATTGCGAAAGAGCATACATCCATCCGAAAGCGTCATCGCCTCAACGGTCGGCTTGCTCAAATCGTAATTATAGTGGCAAGCGTCGTGCTTGAGCAAATGCCATCCCAACTCGTAAAAAAGCTGGATGAGATTGCCTTCGATTTTGCGACTGTGCGTTCCGATAAAGATGTGGTGAAATTTGGCGCTCATAAATTCCCTCGACATATCGGCGATCTTCCATTCTGCTCCCGCCACATCTAAATGCGCGAAATCTACTCTGTCCAATCCGGCGCAAATCGTTTCGAGTGAGTATCCCGACGTCGCCTCCGTTTCCAGATCGATTCCGCGATAGTCAAGGCCGCCTTCACGTGTTGTAGCAGCACCCCCATAATCGACAATAGAAAGTTCCTTCGGAAAAAAGACGGTAGCATCCTCATGCCAAGCGGCGCCCTTCAAAATCTTGCAATGCACAGGCGCTTGCATAAGGCCGTTCATTGTCAAATGCTCTGTCATCCGCGCCACCTTGGCCTTCTCGGCTTCCACGCCCACGAGGTTGATCGTTTTAAATCCCAATCTCTTACAAACGACCCCCGCCGCAGATATCCAAGGTCCCCAGCCTGCACCGAGTTCGATCGCAGAAAAGCTTCTCCGATCCGCTTGCTTAGCTTCAATCGCCGTAAGCAGGGCCGCATATTCCGCCGGCGGACCATACACCCCATCGCCATTAAGCGGCAGTTCGGCAACATATTTTCCGGATAGATTTTCAGCAGCCGGAAACATGTCTGTTCGGGTATGAAGGCCGAGGAAATTGGTCCAGCAGCCCGGAGGCGTGGCGACCCTCTCAGACGAGGGCAATCGGTATTTGGCGAACAACCGCTCGAAATCCAGCACAGGCGCCCCCCTAGGGGCAGGAAGCGCCCTAGCTAGCCTTCGCAACTATGTTTGTAAATACTTTTCGGCCGATGGATTATGATGGCGAACGTTGCTTTCCGGAAGGTACCGCGTTTAAACACGGACGCGCATCAAGCTACGTAGAGCGCATCCCAGCACCAGCCTCTTCAGACCAATCTGAATCCGACCTCGATTTCTGGCACGAGATGTTGGGCCACATTGGCGTTTTGCACGAAATCAACGGCCACAACCGCGCGCGACGTGCCGTGGGTGAGTTCGTCCACAAAGCCCTGTTCTGCTGCAGGATTGAGCGATCCGAACACGTCCCGATACATCGCGTCGACAAATTGCTGGTTTGTTTGCTGTCCATGCAGGGCCTGATATTCGGCCGAACTGATAAGGCTCTGCGCGACGCTTTGCAGTGATGTGCCTTGCGCGACAGATGTCTCCCATGTCTGCAGTCCAGTCGCA
>JAXDNH010000025.1:0-22386 GCA_034669525.1 Methylobacteriaceae bacterium
GATCATCGGAATAGTCAACGCTCGCGACCCACAGCCGCAGGATGTCGGCGCCGGCCTCGCTGATCACCTTTTGTGGCACGGTGCCGTTGCCGAGCGATTTCGACATTGCGCGGCCCTGCTCGTCGAGTGTGAAGCCGTGGGTGAGCACGATATCGAATGGCGCGCGCAATCGCGTACCGCAGGATTCGAGCAATGAGGAATGGAACCAGCCGCGATGCTGGTCCGAGCCTTCGAGATACATGATCTCGTCGCGGCCGCCGTCGCGTACCCGCTTCAAGCCCGCGAGGCCAGGGAAATGCTGCGTATCTTCCAGCGTAAAGGCATGCGTCGAGCCCGAGTCGAACCATACATCGAGAATGTCGTCGATCTTCTCATAATCGTTCGGCTCATGATCCGGCGCAAGGAAGCGCGCGGCAGCGCCTTCGGCATACCAGGCGTCGGCGCCCTCCTTCTCGAATGCGTCGGCGATGCGCGCGTTCACTGCCGCATCGACAAGAATGTCGCTCGTGCCTTTCCTCACAAACACAGTGATCGGCACGCCCCAGGCGCGCTGGCGCGACACGACCCAGTCCGGCCGGTTCTCGATCATGCCGCGGATGCGGTTTTCGCCCGATTCCGGGACCCAGCGCGTACGCGCGATCTCGTCGAGCGCGATGGAGCGCAGCGTAGGCGCATTCGCGCCGCGCGCAGCGCCGATGCCGCGATCCATGGCGATGAACCATTGCGGCGTGTTGCGGAAAATCACCGGCTTTTTCGAGCGCCATGAATGCGGATAGGAATGTTTGAGGCGCCCGCGCGCGAGGAGGTGGCTGCCCTCGATCAGCGCGGCGATCACCGCATCGTTGGCGTCACCCTTCTTGCCCTTGTCGTCGATCACCCGGCGGCCGGCGAAACCCGGCACCTCCTTCGTGTAGAAGCCGTCGGCGTCGACCGTGTAGGGAATGCGCGTATCGATGCCCTGCGCCGTCAATCCGCGCGCTTGTCCCGTCCAAAGATCGAAATCCTCGCGCCCGTGACCGGGTGCGGTATGGACGAAACCGGTTCCCGCATCGTCGGTCACATGCTCGGCTTCCAGCAGCGGCACGGGGAATTCGTAACCAGGGACCCGCTCCGCCAGCGGATGCGAACAGGTTTCGATGTCACGCGGATCGATGCTGCGCACGCGCTCGAAATTCTGCACGCGCGCCGCCTTGAACACATCCGAGGCGAGACGGTCGGCGAGGATGTAAAGCGCACCGGGCTTCGCCCAATTATCGGGCGCCGCTTCGGTGACGCGGTAGAGGCCGTAATCGATCTTCGACGAGAAGGCGATGGCGCGGTTGCCCGGCAACGTCCAGGGCGTCGTCGTCCAGATAACAACCGAAGCGGCGTGCAATTCGTCGAAAACTTCGCAGGTTGCATCAATATCCTGCGGATTTTCGCCGCTCATTTCCGCGGCGCGCCGTGCCGCGTCGCGCGCGCCATTGCGGATCGTGCGCACGGGGAAAGCGACCCAGACCGTGTCCGACGTATAGTCCTCGTATTCGACTTCGGCCTCGGCGAGCGCGGTCTTCTCGACGACGCTCCACATGACCGGCTTCGAGCCGCGATAAAGCAGCCCGTTCGCGGCGAATTTCATGATCTCGCGCGCGATCTGCGCTTCCGCCGCGAAATCCATCGTCGAATAGGGATGAGCCCAATCCGCCACCACGCCGAGCCGCTTGAATTCCTCGCGCTGCACGTCGATCCAATGTGCTGCAAAGGCTCGGCACTGCGCACGAAATTCGTTTATAGGTACTTCGTCCTTGTTCTTGCCTTTGGCGCGATATTCTTCTTCGATCTTCCACTCGATCGGCAGGCCATGGCAGTCCCACCCCGGCACGTAGTTTGAGTCTTTGCCGAGCATCTGCTGCGAGCGGGTGACGAGATCCTTCAAAATCTTATTGAGCGCGTGGCCGATATGGATGTTGCCGTTCGCGTAGGGCGGGCCGTCGTGCAGAACGAACCGCGCGCGTCCGGCCGCCACCTCGCGCAGCTTCTCGTAGAGGCCCATCCGCTGCCAGTGCGCGAGAATCTCCGGTTCCTTCTGCGGAAGGCCGGCGCGCATCGGGAAATCCGTCTGCGGCAAATAGAGTGTCGCCGAATAATCGGGGACGCCGGTTTTTGCCGCCTTTTCAGGCTTGTTCATAGTCTGGGCTCAGAGCCGCTCTCATGGATTTAGGGGATTGCGGCTTCTAGAGCATTTTTCGCGGAAGTGGAATCCGCGCGAACTTGGCCGGGGGTGGCTTACCCGCGGCTTCGATGTGCTAGCCTTCCCGCAGCGAAAGGACGTTCCCCGCAATGCTTGTCACACTTGTTGCTCTGCTCGCTGCCGCGGTGCTTCTCGTGTCGCTCTCACGGCGTCTCGGTTTCGGCAGCATTCTCGGCTATCTGATTGCCGGTCTTCTGATCGGGCCCTCAGGGCTGCGTCTCGTCACGGACGTGGAGAGCATCAGCGAGATCAGCGAACTCGGCGTCCTGATGCTCCTGTTCATCATCGGGCTCGAGCTGCGGCTGCCGCGCGTTTGGGCGATGCGGCGATCGGTCTTCGGGCTTGGGACCGCTCAGGTCATCGTCACCGGCGCGGTGCTCGGCGCGGCAGCTTATTGGGCAGGCGCCGGGTGGGTCGCGGCGGCGATCCTCGGCCTTGGCCTCGCGCTGTCTTCGACCGCGATCGTGCTGCCACTCCTTGCCGAGCGCAACTTGCTGCCTCTGACCTCGGGGCGCGACAGTTTTGCGGTTCTGCTTTTCCAGGATCTCGCTTCCGTGCCGTTGATCGCGCTTGTGCCGGCGCTCGCGGGCCATCATCCCGATGGGCCTATCTGGATCGCGCTCCTCAAGGCCGCGGGAGCGGTCGCGATCATCCTTCTCGGCGGACGCTTTTTGCTGCGTCCAATTTTCGCGGCGATCGGCGGGGCCCGAACACGAGAAGTCTTCACCGCAACCGCTCTTCTCATCGTGGTCGGGGCCGCGGCAATCGCCGGCGGGGCCGGTCTGCCGCTGTCGCTCGGCGCATTCGCAGCCGGCGTGGTGCTCGCCGAATCCGAATATCGTCACGAGCTCCAGGCCGACATCGAGCCCTTCGAGGGCTTGTTACTCGGCTTCTTCTTCATGTCCGTCGGTATGTCCACTGACATCGCGTTGGTGGCGCGCGAGCCCGTGCAGATCGCCGTGGGCGTTGCTCTGCTTGTTGTCGTGAAGGCGTTGCTCGCCTTCGCCCTCGGTCTGATGCGCGGTCAAAATCCGGTCACCGCGGTACGCTTCGGCCTCGCCATCGCTCAGGGAAGCGAATTCGCGTTCGTTCTGTTCGGCGCGGCAGTTGCAGCCGGCGCGCTGGACAAGACCGCCGTCGAGCGCGCCACGCTCATCATCGCGCTCTCGATGCTGATAAGCCCGATCCTGTTTGCCTTATCCGAGCGGTGGCTTATCCCGCTTCTCATGAAGAAGGCGCCGCGGCCCGCCTCCAGAATTGAAGAAGCAGGTCCGGCACCCGTGGTGATCTGCGGGTTCGGCCGGTTCGGCCAGATCGTCGGACGCGTGCTGCTCATGCGCGGCATCAAGTTCAACGCGCTCGATTCAGAGGCCGGGAATGTGGAGACCGTCCGCCGCTTCGGCTATCTCGCGTTCTATGGTGATCCGACGCGGCTCGAACTGTTGCGCGCGGTGGGAGCGGACCAGGCAAAGGCGATCGTCGTCGCGTTGCCCGACGCGGAAGCGGTGCTGAAAGTCTCGCAGCTCGCCCGCGAGCATTTCCCGCAGGCAAAAATATTCGCCCGGGCGCGCAACCGGCGTGTTGCGCATGCGCTGATCGATGTCGGCGTGCATGAATTCGTGCGGGAAACGTTTCTCTCCAGCCTGCGGCTCAGCGAGCTGGTGCTCCTGGGCCTCGACTTCGATGAAGACGACGCCCATCGCACGGTCGAAGCGTTTCGGGAACGTGATGAGCAGATGCTCGTCGATCAGCATGCGTTCTACGATGACGAGACCAAGGTGGTGCAGACGGCCGTGCAAGTTGCCGCCGAACTGAAGAGCCTGTTCGAAGCGGACGCACCGACTTGAGATTGATGTGATGCGCGCTCTTCCGCACGTCTCCTTTTTGAGAGCGCTTGCCCTGGCGGCGATCGCCTGGGCCGCGCTCGGCTCCGGGCGAGCGGCCGAGATCGACAAATGCCCGGCCCTGATCGCCGGAAAGCCGATCTGGCGCGCGGCACTGACGCCTGACCAGGTCGAAATCACCTTCGTCGGTCACGCGACTTTTCTGATCGAAAGCCCTGGCCGGACGACGGCCGCAACGGATTATAACGATTACGTCAGGCCCAAAATCGTGCCGAGCGTCGCGACGATGAACAAAGCGCATACGACACATTATAGCCTGCATCCCGATCGGGGCATCGCCTACGTGCTGCGCGGCTGGAACCCAGATGGCGGTGCAATCCACCACGATCTCAACATCGGCGACATGCATATTCGCAATGTGCCGACGAATATCCGCAATTGGGACGATGGCACGGAATATGACGCGAATTCAATCTTCATTTTCGAGACGGCGGGACTCTGCATCGCGCATCTCGGGCATTTGCATCATCCGCTGACGCCCGAGCATCTGAAACAGGTCGGGCATGTCGACGTCCTGCTCGTGCCGGTCGACGGCAGCTACACGCTCGATACACGCGCAATGATGGAGGTCATCGACGCCATCCGCGCGCCGCTGATCTTGCCGATGCACTATTTCGGGTCCTACACGCTCAACCGCTTTCTCGACGTCGCTCGCAGCAAATACGAGGTCGAATTCAACCGGACATCATCGATTGAAGTCTCGCGTACGAGCCTGCCGTCACGTCCGAAGATGCTGATCCTGCCGGAACGGCATTATTGACGCTTTGCCTGAACCCAGCACGTCCCGCGCCCGTGCGGCATCTTTGTTCATTTGCTCGACAAGAGCCTGGGCGCTATCGAACTTCTCCTCGCCGCGGATGAAATCGACAAAGGCGACCTCGGCCATCTTGCCATAGAGATCACCAACGAAGTCGAAGAGATAGATTTCGAGCAACGCCGGCCCATCGTCAAATGTGGGACGGCGGCCGAAGCTCGCCACGCCGCCATACGTCACCCCTTCGACATTCATCGTCACCGCGTAAATGCCGTGTTTGAGGCGGCAGGAGGGATCGGGCACGATATTCGCCGTTGGAAATCCGAGTTCGCGACCGCGCTTTGCACCGCGGACGACTTCGCCCTCGATCAAAAAGGGGTGGCCGAGGAGCTCACGTGCGCGCCGCACGTCACCTGACTCCAGTGCTTCGCGGATCGCCGTCGAGGAGACGGCATCGAGACTGCCCGATGCGTCATAGGTGATCTTGTCGACGATCTCGACAGCGAAACCGTGACGCGCTCCCGCCTCCTTCAGAAACTCCGGCGTGCCGGCGCGCTTTGCACCGAAATGAAAATCATAGCCGGCGACAACGCCGCCGACTGCGAGGCGGCGGACAAGCGCCTCGCGAACAAAATCCTCAGCCGAAAGTCCGGCGAGCGGGGCGTCGAAGGTCAGGACGATCATGCCGTCGAGACCCATGCGATCGAGGATCGCCTCCTTCGCCTCGCGCGGGGTCAGGCGGAAGATGACGCGCTTGCCGGCGAAGAAATCGGCCGGGTGCGGCTCGAAAGTGAGTAAGACGCATGGCCGCCCAAGGCGCTTGGCCAGACCAAGCGCGCGCACGATCACGCCGGCATGGCCGCGGTGAAGACCATCAAAATTGCCGATCGCAACGACCGCACCCTCCAGCCCCGGCGGGGGTGTGAGCGGATCCATCGCGACGATGAAAGGATGATGAACTTTGCTCAAGCGAGGATCGATTTGGGCCGCACTATCACGCCGCCTCGCGGATGCGGGGCTGGATTTCCGTCGCGCGCGGAACGGCGGGAGCGCCCACCCATTCCGTATGCGCCGGAATCTCTTCGCCCTTCATGACAACTGTCAGCGGGCCCAGCCGCGCGTACTGGCCGACATTCGTGTCATAAAGCACCGTTGAACCAGTGCCGACCGTGACGCCGTCACCGACATGCACGCGGCCGACCTTCATCACGCGGTCCTCGTAGAGATGCGTCTGCAGGGCTGAGGCCGTGTTGAGCGCGCAATAATTCCCAACGGTGACGCAATCGAACTCCGTGATGTCAGTCATGTCGGAGTAGACGCCCTTGCCGAACTTCGCTCCGAAAAGACGCAGTACCCATGGCAGGAACGGCGTGCCGCGCAAATGCTCGAGCAACACGCGCCCGGCGAGACCCCAGTAGAGTACAGCGACGGCCTCGGTGCGCATCGCCCAAAAGGACCACATCGGTTTCACTACCGGCTCGTAGCGGCCCATCGTTATCCATTTGACGGCGATTACGATCAGCACCATCACGGTCGAGATCACAACCGAAGTGACAAGGAACTGTCCGGCGACGAGAACAAGCCGGCCTTCGATCAGGTTCGGCCCGAACCATTCGACGGCCCATGTTCCGAAGGTGATGAACAGCATGTTCGGGAGCGAGATGTGAACGGCCTCGAAGCAGGCGCGCATAAATTTTTTCCAGCGCGGCGCCTCATAGGTCCAATTGCCCGCGGCCTCGAATTTCTGTCTCACGGGCAGTTTGATCGGCGGCGAACCGAACCACGTATCGCCTTCCGACAGCTCCGAATTTGCCGGCGGCTTGGATTTGATGCCGATGAGCGCCCCGGTCGGAATAATGGCGCCGGGCGGCACCACCCCGTCATTGCCGATGAACACGCGCGAGCCAGTCTTCACCCTTTCGAGATGCATCCAGCCGCGGCGGATGTCTTCGTCGCCAAGAACGACCTCATCGGCGATGAAACATTTGTCGCCGATCTCGATGAGGTCATAGCGGCCGGCAAGATTGGTCGAGATTTCCGAATCTTTGCCGATCTTGGCGCCCATCAAACGGTACCAAGCGCGCATGTAAATCGTCGCGAAGAGGGAAGACAGGGTCTCGAGCGTCACCTCGGTCGTGAGCGCCACCGTCCATTTGCGCATGTAGAAGCTGGAGTGGACGGAGTATTTCCCTTCCGTGACCCGCGGCAAGATGATCCACCGGCACGCCGCCATGAAGCCGACTGTGACGAGCACCAGCGCAAAAGAGGTTGGCCAGGCCATGAGCGGTATCGACAGCAGGTAACGGAAGCGGTCGATCGAACTCAGACCCATGACGCTGTCGACCTGATCGAAAACCCAGAAAGCGGGGAAGATCGGCAAAAGTCCGAGCGGCGGAATGGCAAGCAGCAGCACGGTATGAATGAATGTATTGATGCTGCGTCTCGCCACCGAAGCCGATGATGGCTTGTCCAACGCCGCGAGGTCTACGCTCCCGGCCTTGCGTCCCGGCGAGCCGTCATAAATTTCCGCATGTCCAACGCGCGCACCCGCAGACAACGAGGTGAGATCGCGCAATTCAGCGCTCTCGCCGACGACGACGTTTTCCTCGAGCATGCAGGACGAGCCGATATATGCGTCGTCGCCGATTTCAATTGGGCCGATGATCAGTTCGTTGCCTTCGACACGCGCATTGGCAAGGCGCACCTTAGAGCCGATGCTCGCGCCTGCCCCGATCGAGATGAGATCGACGGCGCCGATTTCGATATCTCCGATCAGTGCATCATCGCCCACTTTTGCGCCAAGCGCGCCGAGGAAGTAGCGCATCAGCGGCGAGCCCTGAAACCATTTCAGATGCGTAAGCGTCATCAGCCGCTGCACAAGCCATAGCCGATAATAATAGACGCCCCAGAGCGGATATCGCCCCGGCTTGATGCGCCCGATGATCAGCCACTTGCCGCTAATCGCGATCGCCACACTCGCGACATTGATGCAGGAATAGACACTAAGCAGAGAGATGATTTCCTGAAATAGGCTGGTATCCGGATCCGTAAGCAGCATGTAACTTACGAAGACGCCAAGCCATTGTGCCGTCAGCATCGCCATGATGAAGGGGAGCGCCGCCGCTTGCGCAAGGCCGCAGAGGAAACGGCGCCGCAGCGGGGGAGGCTCGAAAGTAAGGTCCTGCACCGGCGCGACGAGAGCGGCTTTACCGTCGAGCAGGCTGCCGATAGCGCGCAAGGCCCGGGCCGAATAGACGTCCTGCAGGGTAATCGAATGCAAACGCGGCGTTTCGCGCACGGCCGATACGAACCGGGCGGCGAGTAGCGAGTGGCCCCCGAGTTCGGTAAAGAAGTCGGCGTCGAACGGAATGGATTGCGGTGGCAGCACGCGCTTCGCCGCCGCTAACAACGACGCTTCCGTTTCGGTCCGGGGCTCCTCCTGCTCGTCCGCTACGGCAACGACGGCAAGCGGTACTTTCTTCAGAAGATTGCGGTTCACCTTGCCGGATGCAAGCTTCGGCAGGCTCTCTGTAAATTCATATCGCTGCGGCAACATGTAGGCCGGCAGGCGGTCTTTCAGTTGCGCGCGAAGTCCCTTGGCATCAACATTGGCGCTGCCTTCGGCGACAACGAATGCGACGAGTTCGTCGATGCCATCGTCGGTACGCAGCACGACGGCTGCGTGCGAAATGCCTGGGAGATCCGTCAGGGCCGATTCGATTTCGCCCAGTTCGACCCGAAAGCCCCTAATCTTTACCTGATCGTCGATGCGGCCGCGAAAACCGATATTGCCATTGTTGTCGAGAACAACCGCATCGCCCGATCGATAGAGAATTGGATCGAAGCCGTCGCTCCCAAACGGATTGTCGATGAACTTGTCGCGGGTCAGTTCATCGCGTTTCAGATAACCTCGCGCAATTCCCGGACCGCCGATCAACAATTCACCCTCGGCGCCGGGCCCAAGGAGCTGAAGCGCTTCATCGACGATATAGCAGGTGTAGTTTGGGATCGGTTTTCCGATCGTCACCGGCTCGTGCGGGTGCACTTCCGCGACCGTCGCGACCACCGTCGCTTCGGTCGGACCGTATGAATTGAAAATGCACCGCCCCGGTTTGCACCAACGGCTGGCAACGATCGGCGGGCACGCCTCGCCGCCAAGAATGATCACGCGCAGTGAGGGAATATCTCGTGGCATCATCGCAAGCAGTGTCGGCACCGTATCGAGAACGGTGATGCCGTTTGCCTCCATTACATCCGGCAGCTTTTCGGCCTCGCCCATCACTTCAGGCGTCGCGACGAAAAGCGTCGCCCCGACGAGATAAGGCAACCAGATTTCTTCCATCGAAAGATCGAAGGCGACGGACGCGCCCTGGAACACGATGTCCGAAGAATCCAGCTTATAGATTTCGTTTGCCGCACGCAGGAAATGACAGATGTTGCGGTTGGTGATGACGATGCCCTTCGGCATTCCCGTCGAACCGGAGGTGTAGATGAGATAAGCGGGATGATCTGGCCTCGCGCCGAGGGCACGCGCATCCACCGGCCGGTTCTCGTCACTATCGAGAATGTCTGCAGGGATCAGCAGCGGGCATGGCATGCTCCCGTGCGTCTTCTCCGCAAAGGCGGCTGACGTCAGAAGCCCCCTGGCTTCGGCGTCGTTCAGGCAGACGGCGATCCGCTCGACAGGCGCATCGGCATCGAACGGAAGCCAGGCCGCGCCGGTTTTGGCGATCGCGATTTGCGCGACGAGCAGATCGACACCGCGCGCCATCCAAAGCCCGACGACATCGCCGGGCCGCACCCCGCGCGTGAGAAGACCGCGCGCTATTGCGGTCGCTTCGCGGTCGAGTTCGGCATAGGTGAGGTGGCGCCCCGCGCCCGCTATTGCCTTCCTGTGGGCGTGAGCGACAACTGTCGCGGCAAAAAGCTCGGCGAGAATTTCATCGCGGATCAGATTCGGCAGGATCGAGCCCTGCAAAACGGCCTGATTTGTCGCCGGCTGCGAAGAAATCTGGACATGGCTGCGCGGGCGAGCCGCTTCCCTTTTGAGGTCCAGTGCCGTTTCGGTCATGCGATGATCGATCCGCCGGTCTCAGTCGCGGGCCGACGAGAGAGCGCGATGTCCGGTCAAACCCCGGTCGAAGAAATCTTGTGGCGAGCCTGCTTTCACCTTTCCATCCGTCGGCATCAAGCGCAACCCGTGCCGCAGCCGGCAACGTCGGATTAACATAAGTCGTCGAAGGAACATACTCGTTCAGAGGTGAACGGTTCCCGAATGGGTGCGATCAATCCCGCACTGCAGCAATATCGGGGGCGGACGGATGCTTCATGCCGACGATGTGGTAGCCCGCATCGACATGCAGAATCTCGCCCGTCACTCCGCGCGCCATCGGTGAGAGCAGATAAACCGCGCTTTCGCCGACCTCTTCGATTGTCACGGTGCGGCGCAGCGGCGCGTTGTACTCATTCCATTTCAGAATGTAGCGGAAATCGCCGATGCCCGCGGCAGCAAGCGTCCTGATCGGCCCGGCGGAAATCGCGTTGACCCGAATATCCCGCTCGCCGAGATCGGCGGCGAGATAGCGCACCGAAGCTTCCAGAGCGGCTTTGGCGACGCCCATCACGTTGTAGTGGGGCATCCATTTCTCGGCACCGTAATAGGTAAGCGTCAGCATCGAGCCGCCGCGGCCCATCATCTTCTCAGCCCGCTGTGCAACGGCGGTGAAGGAATAGCAGGAGATAAAAAGCGACTGCGCGAAGTTCTCCGGTGAGGTGTCGACGTAGCGGCCGGTCAGCTCGTCTTTGTCGGAGAAGGCAACGCAGTGCACGACAAAATCGAGCCCACCCCAAACCCTGTCAATCTCTGCGAAGGCTGCATCGAGAGTCGGTCGGTCGGTCACATCGCAATGGCCGAGAACGTGAGCATCGAGCTCCTGCGCGAGCGGGCGCACACGCTTTTCCAGCGACTCTCCCTGGAACGTGAGCGCGAGCTCCGCACCCGCTTCGCGTGCCGCTTTTGCGATACCCCAGGCGATCGAGCGGGTGTTGGCCACGCCCATTACGAGTCCTCGCTTGCCGGCAAGGATGCCGGTGGTCGGCTTGGACGTGGTCATTTCGTTGACGTACCTTGAAGCTTGGCCGTAACGGCCGCGATGTCCGGCTTTAGAGCGTGCCTCCGGGAAGCGCAAGGTCGGCAGCAGCATGGCGACGCGGGGAAAAATCTCGGTGCGAGCTGCGCCAGGACATGGTCAAGCGAACCTGCCCGGCCTAATATCGATGCTGCGCCCTCTATGCGGACGTTTTGCAGGATTCCACGTGACTTCACGTGAAGCGATCGAAACTTTGACGCCGGGACTGCGTCGCTATGCGCGTGCTCTGACCGGTCACGGCAATGGGGCCGACGAGATCGTTCAGGCGACGCTTATGCGCACGCTCGAGGAGGAGCGGCGTTGGCGCGACGATGAGCTCAAGACGCGCGTTTATGGGACGTTGACGCAGCTCAATCGGCAGCGCCAGCGCGCGCAAGCCGTGCGGCGCCAGGGAGAGGCGCTGCCAGGACGCGCTGGCGCGCCTGCGAAGGCCGGTTCGCGGCGGGAGGCGATCTCAAAAGCCCTCGATGTGCTTGCCACCGAAGAGCGCGAGGCGCTGCTGCTCGTCGTACTGGAAGGCTTTAATTATCAGGAATCGGCGGAGATTATCGGCGCGCCGAAGGCAACCCTCGTGGCCCGCTTGATGCGCGCCCGCGCCGCGCTTGCGGCCGCACAGGGCGTCGATCCGCGCTCGCGGCCAGCCTTATCGGCACAGCAGCGAAGCGCAGGCCATTTGCGCGTGGTGAAATAGGCCGCAGATGAGTAAGGGGCAGGACCCCGTCACGGAGGCTGACCTCCACGCCTTCCTCGACGAGGAGGTCGGCCCGGAGCGGCGCGCCAAAGTCGCGGAACATCTTGAGCAGAAGCCGCTCGATGCAGCGCTCGTCGACACATGGCGCGCGCAAAACGAGGCGCTCCGCGGCGCTTTCGCCCGCGTTGCACGGGAGCCAGTGCCGCTATCGCTCTCTCTTGCTCAGCCGCTCACCGTGCGGGCGGCTGCCGTCCCGATCAACACGCGCCGCCTCGACCTCGCCCGAGCGGCACGTCAGCGGCGGGTAGCGATCGTCTCAGCGATAGCCTTTCTCGCCGGCTCCATCGCGGCGGCCACAGGCGCGATCGTTGTGCAGCACCTGCCGGGCCTCTTTCGGTCGGAAGCGGGCATCCCGGCGACCATTGGGCGGCGGATCGCCACGCGGGCGGCTGCCATGTACCGGACCTTCGCCAACGACAGGACGCGGCCCGTCGAAGTCGCGGCCGCCCAGAAGGCGGAGCTCGGAAGGTGGGTCTCGGAGCGCACCGGACTGTCGCTCATTCCTGATTTTGCTTCGGAAGGGCTGAGGCTCGTTGGTGGGCGCGTCACACCGGGCGAGTTCGGCGCGGCGGGCTTTCTTCTCTACGAGATGGCCACGGGCGAGCGGATCGGCGTGTTCATGGAGCGTGCGCCGGACGACAGTTCGATCGAACCGCTCCGTGCCACTCCGGGCGACCGCAACACAAGCCTCTATGGTCGCGAAAAGGGCACCTATTGGGCCATTATCGGCTCACTGGGCGACGAGCGGTGGAAGCAAGTCGCCCAGCATCTGATCAACCAAATCCAAGCCGCGAGTCCTTAGGATCAACTCGCTTTACGCGGGTCGTAAGGCTTCTCGCTCCGTAAGCGCTGCGCCAAACTCTCGAGTTCGGCATCCGCGTCCTCCGGCAAAATGATACGCAAACTAATGAGAAGATCGCCCGCTGGTTTGCCGCCGCCGGCCGGTAGGCCTTTGCCGCGGAGCCGGAGTGTGCGGCCACCATTCGAGTGCCGCGGTATGGTCAGCTCGACATGACCGTCGAGCGTCGGCGCCTCAATCTTTCCACCGAGCACGGCATCGTAGAGCGTGATGGGCAGGTCGAGGCGCAGATCGCGGCCATCGGCGCGAAGCTGCGGATGCTTGCGGATGTGGACTGTAACGATCGCATCGCCTGCCTGACCGCCCAATATGCTCGGCTCGCCCTGACCTTTGAGCCTAATCTGCTGGCCTTCTTCAATTCCCGCGGGGATCGCGACCTCCAGCCGCTTACCGCTTGGAAGGCTGACCACCACGCGACCGCCTTTTACGGCGTCGACAAGCGGAACTTCCACGGTTGCGGCACTGTCGGAGCCGCGCGGCGGTGCTTGCGTGCGGCCTTGCGAACGCGCCCCGGCACCGCCTGCACCAAATCCGCCGAAGAGATCGGCCAGAAAGTCTGATGGGTCTATATTAGTCGTGCCGGGGCGTCCGCCGCGGCCGAACGGATTGCCGCCGCCGAAATGGAATTCGAAATGTTCCGGCTGGCCGGGCCCTCCGCCGGACCGGCGGAAGCCTCCGGGGGAGCCATCAAAGCCCGGATGGCGCGGCTTGCCCTCGGCGTCGATCTCGCCGCGGTCGAACTCGGCGCGCTTCTTCTCGTCGCCGAGTATCTCATAGGCCGTATTCACTTCGGCAAACTTTGCCTGTGCTCTGGGATCGTTTTTGTTCTGATCGGGATGATGTTTCTTGGCGAGGCGGCGGAACGCCTTCTTGACCTCGCCGGGGCTCGCCGACCTGGCGACGCCTAACACCTCATAGGGATCGCGCATCTCTATCTTTGTCCTCAAGCCCAAACGTATCCGCCCGCCAACGGCGCGGATACACATGTCTCAGAAAGATATGTGGTGAGGCCTGGACGATGCGCAAGCGGCGGCAAAGGGCTTCTCCCGCGGGCGGCGGAGCAGTTGCGTACCGCACGAAACCATCCCCACGACGGCAGGCTTGGTCAGCGGGTTTAGTCACAATAAGCTTGGGCATACCCGCGGGGACTATTTCCCGCTGATGAGAATGTGTCCCAAGTCTCATGGCCGTGAAACAAACATCGGACAGCGATTTGCAAGAATGAATTCAGTCAGTTCATGGTCTCATTTCTCATTTAGTGAACATGCCGAGGTTAAACACGTATACGCTAAAATTAATGCGTGCGCGGGTACAAAGCCGCAACCACTCGAAGAGAGTTTATTGAACAAGGTATAAGGGTTCTCTCCTCTTTAATGCGTAATGCCATTGACTTCATGGATAAGATTGCCCATGAAGCTTAGATCGTCATAAGGCAATCCTGCTCGAATGAGCTTGCGTTTAACGTAAGCCGTCCCGAATGGTATGAGGAAACACGATGGCTCGTCCCGACATCAAGGAAGACCGCAAGAAATTCCTGCAAGCACTCGGCAAGAACACGTATGGCAACGGTGCGCTTCGCAAAGCGCTCGGCTGGGCCGAGTCCCGGTATTGGAAGGTCCACGCGAGTCTGATCGAGGACGAGCGCATCACAAAAGGCAGAGGCCGCGGCGGCTCCGTTTCACGCGGCTGAGGCAGTTCAGAGAGACGGACCGCGCCGATGGAAATTAAAAGGGCGGCGGCGACCTTCGCGCGCCGCGGTCCTGCGGACGCTTTCACCGGAACAGTTTGGCAGGATCCGATTATCGACGCGCCGGCCCCGGCGCGTATTCGCGTCGCGCGGGTAACTTTCGAGCCCGGCGCGCGCACAGCATGGCACACGCATCCGCTCGGTCAGACCTTGCACGTCGTCACGGGCGTCGGACGCATTCAGCTGTGGGGGGCTCCCGTTCAGGAAATTCGCGCCGGCGACACAGTGTGGATCGCGCCAGATGAAAAGCACTGGCACGGAGCTGGTCTCAGGACGAGCATGTGCCATTTCGCGCTGCAGGAAAATCTCGAGGGTGTGCACGTCACCTGGCTCGAACAGGTCTCCGATGCCGATTATGGGAAAGAGCCTGAGGCCACCAGCTAAAGCGCCATCGCCTTCTGCCGGCCGGCAATAAACCCCGGTGCGAATCGCGCGAACCAGTCGAGGCTCGCCGGATTGGCCATGGCATCGGTGTTTGCCACTTTATCGAGCGGCTGACCAAGCAATAATTTCTTGATCGGCACCTCCATCTTCTTGCCGGAGAGCGTGCGCGGCACTTCATCGATTTGCAGAATCGAGTTTGGCAAATGCCGTGACGAAAGGCCGTTGCGAATATTTCGCTTGATACGCTCCGTGAGCGCGGCGTCGAGTTGCGCATCCTTCCGCAGCACGACAAACAGTGCCATGTGCGGCTCCTGACCCAGATGTTCGAGATCGACAACGAGGCTGTCGAGCACTTCCGGGATATCTTCGACAATCCGGTAGATTTCGCTCGATCCCATGCGGATGCCGTGACGGTTAATCGTTGCGTCGGAACGGCCGTAAATGATGGCGCCGCCACGCGACGTGATCTTGATCCAGTCGCCGTGACGCCAGACGCCGGGATAAAGGTCGAAATAGCTTTCGCGGTAGCGTTTGCCGCCGGGATCATTAAGCAGACCGATCGGCATCGACGGCATCGGCGCGCTGCAGACGAGTTCGCCGACCTCCTCGATCAGCGGATTGCCCGCTTCATCATAGGCCTCGACCTTCGCACCGAGGCAGCGGCATTGCATCTCGCCGGAATAGACGGGAAGAAGCGGACAGCCCGCGACGAACGCGCCCGCGAAATCGGTGCCGCCCGAAATGGGTGTGAGCCAGATGTCCGAGCGCACTTTGTCGTAGACCCACTCGTAAGCTTCGGCAGAAAGCGGCGAACCGGTCGAGCCAAGGCCGCGCAGCCGCGAGAGGTTGGCGATCCTGCCGGGCTCCACGCCGGCCTTCATGCAGTTTGTAAAGAACGCCGCGCCGCAGCCGAAGAAGGTGACCCGCGCCTCCTCGACAAAGCGCCAGATGCGGCCGAGATCGGGGACGGCGGGACTTCCGTCGTAAATGGCGATCGTCGCGCCGCCGAGCAGGCCGCCAATCTGCGAGTTCCACATGATCCAGCCGGAGCTCGTGTACCAATGGAAGATGTCGTCCGCGCCGATATTGTTGTGCAGCGTGCCAAGCTTCAGTCCCTCGAGCACGATGCCGCCATGGCCATGCACAATGGGCTTCGGCAGGCCGGTCGTGCCGGAGGAATAAACGATCCATAAGGGGTGGTCGAAGTCGACCGGCAGGATGTCGAGTTTCGCCTCGCCGGCGGTGAGCGCGCGGAAATCATGCGCAGGAATTCGACCGTCCGTCAGCACTGATCCGTGCAAGGCCGGCACGATGATGAGATTCTCGAGCTTCGCAATCGTTGCAGCGAGATCGCGGACGGTCTCGGAGCGATCGTAATCGCGTCCCCCATACCGATAGCCGTCGACGGCAACCAAAATCTTCGGCTCGATCTGCTTGAAGCGATCCTCCGCCGCGACTTTGCCGACATCCGGCGCGCAGAGCGACCAGACAGCGCCGATGCTGATCGTCGCCAGAAATGCGACGATCGTCTCGGGAATGTTCGGCATATAGGCGGCAACTTTATCGCCGGACTGGACTCCCATCCCGCGCAGCGCCTGCGCCAGACACGCAACCTGACGCTTCAGTTCGCGCCAGCTTATCTCGTGCAGTGCGCGGCTTTCGCTGGCGAACAGGATCGCCGGCTTCTCCGCGGTTTCGTTGCGGAAGACGTGCTCGGCATAATTCAGCGTGGCGCCTGGAAACCAGCGCGCGCCGGGCATGTCGCGCGAGGCGAGCACGCGCTCGTAAGGTGTGTGGAAGCGGACGTCGAAATAACCGCAGATCGACTCCCAGAATGCTTCGAGGTCACCGACCGACCAGCGCCACAGCGCATCGTAATCGGCGAAGGTGAGCCCCCGCTCCTTGGCCAGCCAGTCCATGTAGTGCGCCATGTGCGAGGCGCGCCTGAAATCCTCGCTCGGCGTCCACAGGAGCTTGCCTTCGGCAAGTGTAACCATCTGTCGTACCCCGGCGCTTCCTCCGCTCCCCTATTTCTGACAGGATCGGCGCGGGCGGCCAAGAGCGTTGGCGGCGGGAGAACGTTCCGGAACTCATCCTCATGATGCACCCGTCCTTCCATGCGCGGACCAATCCCGACAAGATCGCGTATCAGATGGCCGGCTCGGGCGAGGCGATCACCTATCGCGAACTGGACGCGGCCTCGAACAGGGGGGCACAGCTTTTCCGCTCGCTGGACTTACGGCCGCAGGACCACATCGCGCTTCTGGTTGAGAATTCGCTCCGCTTTCTCGAAATCTGCTGGGCTGCGCAGCGCTGTGGGCTCTTCTACACCGCGATCAGCACGTATCTTACCGACGCCGAAATCGCCTATATCGTGCGGGATTGCGGCGCCAGAATATTTATACTCTCATCGAAGACCGGGCACGATGTCGCCGCACTCGCCGAGCTCTGCGGGCCTGACGTAAAGATCTACGTCAGCGGTGAAACGAAGCTGGTGCTGCCCTCATGGGATCAGGCCGTGGCGCAGCAGCCAGCAACACCGATTGCGGACGAAATCTCCGGCTACGATATGCTTTACTCCTCCGGCACGACGGGCCGGCCGAAGGGCGTCAAACCGCAGTTCAAGAATGAGCCGCTCGGCGCGATCAATCCGCTGCTTGTTCTGCTCTGCGCCAAAATGTGCGGGATGAGCGCGGAGACGACATATCTCTCCCCTGCCCCGCTCTATCACGCAGCACCTTTGCGCTTCAATTTGATGAGCGGCGCGCTCGGTGGGACGTCTGTCATTATGGAAAGGTTCGATCCCGAGCAGTTCCTAACGCTGATCGAAAAACATCGCGCAACGGTCGCGCAGGTCGTGCCGACAATGTTCGTCCGCTTGCTCAAGTTGCCGGACGAGGTGCGCCGGCGCTACGACATCTCATCTCTGAAGTCGGTGGTGCACGCGGCTGCGCCGTGCCCCGTCGACGTCAAAGCCGCGATGATCGACTGGTGGGGACCGATCCTCGTCGAATATTATGGCGGCACCGAAGGTAACGGCATCACGATCGTCAATTCCCAGGAATGGCTTGCACATCCCGGCACGGTCGGACGAACGCTCCTCGGCGAAATCAAAATTCTCGATGAAGCCGGGCAGCCGCTGCCGCCGCGCGAAATCGGCGGCGTCTATTTCTCCGGCGGTCCGAGCTTCGCCTACCACAACGATCCGCAGAAGACGGAGAGCGCCTACACGCCGGAAGGCTGGTCGACATTGGGCGATGTCGGTTACCTCGATGAAGAAGGCTATCTCTACCTTACCGACCGCAAGGCCTACATGATCATTTCCGGCGGTGTGAACATCTATCCGCAGGAGGCGGAAAACGTTTTGATCGGCCATCCCACCGTGTTCGACGTCGCGGTTTTCGGCGTGCCCCACGAAGAAATGGGTGAAGAGGTAAAAGCCGTCGTGCAGCTTGCGCCGGGTGCCGCAGCGGACGAGAGCACGAAAGAAGAGCTGATGGCCTTTTGCCGCTCGAGACTGTCGGCGCTCAAATGCCCGCGCAGCATCGATTTTGAAGAGGAGCTGCCGCGCACGCCGACGGGCAAGCTGATGAAGCGCCTCCTGCGCGACCGCTATTGGCAGAAGGCGGCACAATCCCGTATTGCTCGATCCGAGGTGCGGGAAGCAGGCAGCGGCATGGCACGAGCAACAGGACAAAGACCATGAAGATTTCACCGGTTTGGATGGCCGCCGCTTTTGCCGCTGCCGGAGCGGTATGCGCGCAGGCGGATGAGGCCGGCCCGCGTGTGATTGTCAAAGCAGCACGCGCGCACAAGCATGTAATTGTCAAAAGGGTTGCGGTTAACCGCGGAGAGCGCGACGGCGCAGTCTTGTTCTCAGGCAAGGTGATGAGCCGCGAATATGCCTATCCGCGCTATAGCCCGGGTCTGCTGCCGACGAGTGTTGCCGTCGCTTATGGGTATGCCTACGCACCCGAGTACGGCTTCGCGTATCGGCTGGTGCCGCCGGTCCCGGCGGGCGCGACATGCGTCGAGCAGCAAAATCTTGTCTACAATAGTCAAGGCGTGTTTGTCGGCTACGGCGTCGGCTACAGCTGCTACTGATTGCGCGTGAGCTGATCACAAAGAGAAAGAGCGTATGACGACGATCGCCTTTGTCGGCCTCGGCAATATGGGCGGCCCGATGGCCGCGAATCTTGTTGCGGCGGGTCACGTGGTGCGCGGTTTCGATCTTGTTACAGCACTGCGCGATGAAGCGACCAAAGCCGGCATCAAGATTGCCGCTTCCGGCATCGAGGCCGTCAAAGATGCGGACGCGATCGTCACGATGCTGCCCGCCGGCAAACATGTGCGCGCGGTCTGGGCCGAGATCGTGCCGCATGCGAAGCCGGGCGCAGTGATCATTGATTCATCGACGATAGATGTCGAGAGCGCCCGCGCCGCACATGCCCTCGCGGCGAACCACGAGTTTTTGAGCCTCGATGCGCCGGTCTCCGGCGGCACCGGCGGCGCCAAGGCCGGCACGCTCACGTTCATGTGCGGCGGCACGGACGAAGCTTTCGCGGCGGCGAAGCCGATCCTCGAAAAAATGGCCAAGCGCATCGTTCATTGCGGCGGCGGCGGTGCGGGACAGGCCGCAAAGATCTGCAACAACATGATTCTCGGCGCGACGATGATCGTCACCTGCGAAGCGTTCGTGCTCGCGGAAAAGCTCGGGCTATCGCACCAGGCTTTGTTCGATGTCGCGTCGACCTCCTCAGGGCAATCCTGGTCGCTGACGACTTATTGTCCGGTGCCGGGTCCGGTGCCGGGCTCGCCCGCCAACAATTCTTACAAGCCAGGTTTTGCCGCGGCGCTGATGCTGAAAGATCTGAAGCTTGCCCAGGAGGCGGCGCAAAGCGGGGGCGCGGAGACGCCGCTCGGGGCGCATGCGGCAGCACTTTACGAAAAGTACAACTCGGCGGGAAACGAAGCCGCCGATTTCTCGGGCATCATCGAATATCTGCGAAGCGGCCATTAGCAGCGACGAGAGGATCGTGTGAAAATCTGCATCTATGGCGCCGGCGCGATCGGCGGCTACATCGGCGTCATGCTGAAACGCGCGGGCGCCGATGTTTCCTTGATCGCGCGCGGTTCTCATCTTGAGGCAATCAGACAAAACGGCCTGAAGCTGCAGATCAAGGGCGAAGAGCTGTCCGCTGAGATGCCCGCCTCCAGCAGTCCCGCCGATCTCGGCCCGCAGGATTACGTGATCATCGCGCTCAAAGCGCATCAGGCCTGGGAAGTCGCGCGCGAGATGGCGCCGCTGCTTGGGCCGAACACCGCCGTTGTCACCGCGCAGAACGGCCTCCCCTGGTGGTATTTTTACGGCATCGAAGGGCAGTACGGCAATCGCCGGATCGAAAGCGTCGATCCCGGCGGCCGGCAATGGGATGCGATCGGGCCTGAGCGCGTCATCGGCTGCACGGTCTATCCCGCGACAGAGGTGATCGCGCCGGGCGTCGTGAAACACATCGACGGCGACAAATTCGGCTTGGGGGAGCCGAACCGCGCCAAGACCGAACGCACTGAAAAGCTATCGCAACTCTTCTCCTCGGCTGGCTTGAAAGCACCGATTCTGCCGGAGATCCGCAATGACATCTGGCTGAAGCTCTGGGGCAATCTCTGCTTCAATCCTATTTCCGTTTTGACGCGCGCAACACTCGATGTCGTCGCAACCGATCCGGGAACGCGCGCGCTGTCGCGCAATATGATGCTGGAGGCGGAGCGTATCGGTCGGCGCCTTGGCGTACACTTTCGCGTCGATGTCGAGCGCCGCATCAATGGCGCGGCACGCGTCGGCGCGCATCGCACCTCAATGCTGCAGGATCTCGATCGCGGCCGGCCGCTCGAGCTCGACGCGATGCTCACATCGGTGCAGGAGCTCGGACGGCTCGTTGAGCTCGAAACGCCGCATATCGATGCGGTGCTCGCGCTTGCGCAACAGCTCGGACGCACGATCGGTCTTTATCCGACATTCCCCGAAGATGTGAGCCAACGCGAGGTCGACGAAGCACGCGTCGACTAGCGCTCACATATTCGGGTAATTCGGGCCGCCGCCGCCTTCTGGCGTCACCCAGACGATGTTCTGCGCCGGGTCCTTGATGTCGCATGTCTTGCAGTGCACGCAATTCTGCGCGTTGATCACAAAGCGCGGATCGCTCTTCGCAACATCGTCGGCGTAGACCACCTCATATACGCCGGCGGGACAATAAAGGCGCGCCGGCTCGCCGTATTTCGGCAGATTCTCCGCAATCGGGATCGATGGATCGCGTAGTTTTAAGTGACTCGGCTGGTCTTCTTCGTGATTGGTATTGGAGACAAACACCGACGACAGCTTGTCGAACGACAGTTTCCCGTCCGGCTTCGGATAGACGATCGGCTTCACCTCATCGATGCGCCTCAAGGTCTCGTGGTCGGCCTTGCCATGCTTCATCGTGCCGAACAGCGAGAAGCCGAGAAGCTCGTTCATCCACATGTCGAGCCCACCGAGCGTCACGCCGAGATAGGTGCCGAATTTCGACCAGAGCGGCTTCGCATTGCGCACCTTCCAGAGATCCTTGCCGATCTCGGACTCGCGCCACGCCTCGTCATAAGCCGACAACGTATCGTGCGCGCGCCCTTCCGCGAGCGCCGCCGCCATATGTTTTGCCGCGAGCATCCCCGAATGGATCGCATTGTGCGAGCCTTTGATGCGCGGCACGTTGAGGAAACCGGCCGAATCGCCGGCGAGAACGCCTCCGGGAAAAGCCAGCTTCGGCACCGACTGCCAGCCGCCTTCCGAGATCGCGCGCGCGCCGTAAGACAGCCGCTTGCCGCCTTCGAGCACATGCGCGATCGCCGGATGCGTCTTGAAGCGCTGAAATTCATCGAACGGCGACAGCGTCGGGTTCGTGTAATTCAGATGCACGACGAAGCCGACATAAACCTGATTGTCCTCGGCGTGATACATGAACGAGCCGCCGCCGGTCGAATTGTCGAGCGGCCAGCCGAAGGAATGCTGCACGAGGCCCGGCTCGTGTTTTTCCGGCGCGACCTGCCAGATTTCCTTGAGGCCGATGCCGTACTTTTGCGGCTCGACGGCCTCGCGCAAACCGAAGCGGTCGATTAGAGTTTTCGTCAGCGAGCCGCGCGCGCCTTCGGCAAACACAGTGTACTTGCCGCGCAGTTCCATCCCGCGCGTAAAACTGTCCTTGATCTGCCCGTCCTTGCCGATGCCGAGATCGCCCGTCGCGATGCCGACGACCTCGCCGTTGTCGCCGGTGAGCACTTCTGCGGCGGGGAAGCCCGGATAGATTTCGACGCCGAGCGCCTCGGCCTTCACCGCGAGATAGCGCGTGAGGTTGCCGAGCGAGCCGACGAAATTGCCGTGATTGCTCATGAGCCGCGGCATCATGAAATTCGGCAGCCGCACCGCGCCGGAATGGCCATAATAATAGAACCGGTCTTTTGTCACCGGCGTTTTCAAGGGCCGCTCGGGGTCCTGCCGCCATTCCGGCAAGAGCGCGTCGAGCGCCTTCGGGTCGATCACCGCGCCCGACAGAATATGCGCGCCAACTTCCGAGCCTT
>JAXDNH010000026.1:0-7262 GCA_034669525.1 Methylobacteriaceae bacterium
CAGGACCTCAAGATCGAGCACCACCAAGCCGGCTCGCTCGATATGCGGCAGGACCTCGGAAAGGCCGGGTACATAGCCGCCGGGAAAAATATACTTGTCTACCCAGGGATTTGTTGCTCCGGGGCCATCGGTGCGCCCAATCGTATGCAGGAGCGCTATGCCGTCGTCAGACAGGAGGGACGCGATCTTCTGGAAGAACTGCTGGTAGTAGGTCATGCCCACATGTTCGAACATGCCGACCGACACGATGCGGTCGAATTGCCCCCGCACGTGGCGATAATCCCGCAGTTCGAAACGGGCGCGGTTGCTCAAGCCTGATTCGAGCGCGCGCTGATTGGCGGCCGCGATCTGCTCTTTCGACAGCGTCACACCTGTCACATTGGCGCCGGCGACGCGCGCGAGATAGAGGCCGAGACCGCCCCACCCGCAGCCGATGTCGAGCACGCTTTGGCCGGGCTCTACCGCGAGTTTCGCCGCGATGTGCCGCTTCTTTGCGAGCTGCGCGTCCTCGAGGCTCTGCCCATCATGCTCGAAATAGGCGCAGGAATATTGCCGATCTTCATCGAGAAAGAGCGAATAGAGCTCGTTCCCAATATCGTAATGGTGCGCGACATTGCGCCTGGCGCGCTGCGGATTGTTGCGCTGCTGCAACGCCCGCAATGCGATTCTCGTCTTGAACAGCAGGCGCAGCCAGGCCGGCGCATCATTCCGTATGGCATTGCGCGAAACAAGCGCGAGAACGTCGTCCAACGAACCACGCACCACATCGGCGCGGCCGTCCATATAGAGCTCCCCGAACGCAAGCTCCGGGTTGCGCAGAAGCTCCCACAGCGCCTTGGAATCCCGGATCGCAATTCGCGGGGGGTCTGCGACGTTCGGCTCGCCGAAGCGCATCACCTCGCCGCTCGGCAGCGCAAACTCTAGGGCGCCCTCTTTGACGAAGCCAGAAAGGAAGTTCTCGATCAATTTGCGCATAACGAGCCTGTCAGGTTGCGGCGCTCCCCCGGGGAGGGAGGGCCGTGGACGACAGTGAACATTGGAAGCCACGGGCGGGCAACTCGCCAAAAAGCCCCTGCTTCAAGGCCGTCTTGCTCCCGCAAGATTGTTCCTGACATAAATGCGAGAGCGCGCGCGCCTCGACCCTCGGCGGGCACTGATCGCGGGCGCGCGCGTCCGTAACCGCCTGCGCGGATCAAGCGCAGGAATTTCTTTACGCCGCGCGCGTCAACTGGTTCACCTTGCATCCCGCAAATCCTTCGCGCGATACCGGCTCTTGCCTGGAGCCTGACCGAACGACGACCATGGCTGTGCAGCGGCGGCAGATACAGGAGGCCGATCTTGGCGCCGTTGCCGAGCTGCTCGCGCGCGGCTTTCGTTTTCGCACGAAAGGGTATTGGCTGCGTGGCTTCGCGGGCCTTGGTGCGCGCGTCGTCCCGGCGGGCTATCCACGCTACGGCCTCTTACTGGAGAGCGGGAAGCGAATCGTCGGCGCGATCCTGACGATCTACTCAAGCATTCCCACCGATGGCGGCCTGGCCATCCGCTGCAATCTGTCGAGCTGGTATGTCGATGCTGAATTCCGCGGCTACGCACCGCTGCTCGCCTCGTTCCGTGATCCAGCCGTCAGCTACGTAAACATCTCGCCGGCGGAGAATACCTGGGCGACGATCGAAGCGCAGGGCTTTCGCTGCATTCGCGAGGGGTGGTTCCTTTCTTTCCCGGCGCTCAGCGGCCGTGGCGAGCCGGTCCGCATCCTGCCGCTGTCGAGCGTGCCGCAGGAATTACCGGAACGCACGCTCCTTGAAGAACACGCGCAATTGGGCTGCATCGTCCTCGTGCTCGAAAGTGCGGGCGAGCATTTCCCCTTCGCCTTCGCGCCGCGCCGGATTCTCTATCGCTCCATTCCAATGATGAAGCTCGCCTGGTGCCGCGACTTTGCCGATTACCTCAGATTTGCCGGGCCGATCGGCCGCCATCTCCTGTCGCGCGGCATGCCGGGCGTCGTTGTCGACAACGATCCGCGCGTGCGGCAACTCACGGGGCTACCGATCGAGCGTGCGCGGCGCTACTACGTCCGTGGCCCATACCCGCCGCACGCGGGCGATCTCGCTTATACAGAGACGGTTTTCTTCGGCAGCTGAACCACCGACGCGTTCAGCGGCGACCGTACCGCTACGGACGAAGAACCTGTCCAGAATGGTCGAACTGCGTGTCAGGCCCCTGAATCTGGTAGTTCAAGGAGACGTCCCAGTTCTGGACGATCCGCCCGTTCGCAGTGTCGTCGAAGCGCATGTAGGGCTTGAACAAGCGCGTGAGCCGATCCGTACCCTGAATCATGCAATTCGAGACGCCGACAAACTGATGCAGGATCGCGGGATCACCGTTCGCCAGTGTCGCAGTCCCAACCTGCTTGAGATTAGGCTTCTCACTGAAGCGTCCGGAATCTTCGGCGGCCAAATTCGCACCGACGGCCTGGCTGCTCCAGAAGCCGATCCCCGTGGCCGCCGGCAATGTGGCATTGCGGCTCGCTGTCGTGACCCGCACGAGATTGCACGTGGACAGGTCCTGCGTTGAGCCGAAGAGAACCCGGTGGAAGCTTGGCGCCTGGGCATTCATCGCCAGCGCTTCCGTACAGTCCAGCGTGCCGGCGGGGTCAAGACGGCTGCACAGCGCCTTGTCCAGATTGAGCGGCGTCACCGCGACACGAACGACGGCGATATCGTTGTTGGTTTGATTTACGACCGGCCGCGGTCCCGGCGTTGGCGGGTTCAGCCCGTAAACCGCAACATAATAATTGCGAGGAAACTGCCGCGGCTGATCGGAGCCGCGATAGGTCCGCAGCTCTTCGTCGTCGCCGTAGGTGGCGACAAACACTTTTCCTGCGACGGCAAGCGGCGGATCGAATTTCGCAAACAGACCGAGGGAGTCGCGCCCCGGCACCTGCTCGCTCGTCCAAAGTGAGCGGCTGACGTCCTCAGCGTCGAGCGCAAGCACGATGCCATGCACACCGCGCTGCTGGTTGGCATCGCCGTCGAACGGCACGACAGCCCAGACAATGCCGGACCCGGCTTTGTCGCCATCGGCGCTTAATGCCAGCATGCCGCCAGGCATGCCGAACGGCGGCCGGAACCCGCTTTGCTTAGGCCCGCTGACCTCCTGCAGCTGGCCCTGCGCAAACTTGTAGGCTTTCAGCGGGCTGTTTTCGCCCCACACATAAATGCGTGCCGCATCCGGCCCTCTCCAATAAACTGGCGCGCCGTGAATATTACCCCAGTGCGTTTCATTGCCATGCTGCATTGCCTCGAATGCAAATACCTGCTGCACGATATTGGTATTCTTGCAGTCCTCGGCGTTTTGATTGGGCGCGCCTACGTGTTTTCCGAGATTGTTGCGATCGAGAACATAGAGAACCCCTTCCTTACCGCCGGTAACGATCCGCGGCGGCTCGTCCGGAATGAGGACCAGACCCGCCGATCCAAGGTCAAGGTCTTTGCTATTTAAAAATGCCACGTTGCACGGTGTGAAGAAGTCCTTCACCGCCAAGCCCTGTCCATCGCGCGTCATTTTGAGGGTGCTGTTGCCAAAGTTTGCCGTGCCGTCGGAGGAGCCATTCCCGGTATTGAGGTACACATTGCCCTGTTGATCCACGGCGGGGCCCTGTCCCGATTGCCAGATGCCTCCATCGCTGCCGCTCGGCGTCGAGCTCCACATCGGGCCCTGCTGCTTGAGGGTTTGCGCGTCGAAGGCGAAGAGCGCGCCACGATTGCCGTCGCCGCCGAAGCCGACATAGATCGTGCCGCCGGTGAGCAGCAGCGCCGCACGCTGTTTATGCTTGCAGGGGTTGAACTCTCTCTGACCGGCATTGCACAGTTCCGAGCCCAGTGCGGCCCCGGGCCCGATGTCCGTCGGCGGCCTTTCGAGGCCGCTCGCCAGATCGAGAGCGTGCAGGCGGTATTGCAGTTTACCTCCATCATCGTGCCAAGCGACGGCATAAAGCGTCTTTCTGTCGTCGCTTATGACTGGGGTGCCGAGAATGCCCCATTCGGGATCGTTCGTGCTCCACATATCGATGTCTTTGCCGCCACCGCGCGGCTTGCCGAGCCAAGTTGCCCAGAGCGGCGTCGTGCGGCCTCCCGGCCCCTCGGCACGCGCATTGTCCGCATCGTAGACATAGATGGTGTTATGCATGGTCGCGATGATCACGGCATTGAACGTGCCGCGCGTCAGCGGGACATTGGGATTGGATGACGTATCGATCGTCAAGTTAGAGACATACAGCGGCTGCGCGACGATCTGCCCATCGGCAAAGAGCGTCCAAAGCTTGCCGAACGTCTGTGATTTGACGCTCGTGGTGTTCAGAACCTTTTCATCGAGAATCGCGCCCGTACGCGCATTGTCGTAATGCTGCGTGAGCACATCCGCCGCATGCGCAAAAGCGAGCGGTGCTGAAACGAGAAGAGCGAGACCGGAAAGCCGGAGTTTCCGAACGGAGGCCATATCGCCGCTCCCTGGCAAAACGCGGTTTGCGACCACTTTAACAGGAAAGACTAAACGCAATTGAAAGCGGAGCAAGCGAAAGTTGTGAGCCACGGCTCGGCGTGAACTATGCTAGCCACCCGAACGCCACGCCGACGAGCAGCACCACGCCGATCAGCGCGCGATAGACGACAAACGGCCACGCGGAGAAATTCTCCAAAATCCGCAACAGGCCCCAGATCGCGACAAAGGCTGAGAGCGAGGCAACGAGCAGGCCGACGGCGAGCACCGACCAGCCGTGCGCATCGAGATGTATCTTGTACAATTCGTAGATCTCTTTGAGGCCGGCGGCGGCGATCGCCGGAAGGCCGAGCAGGAAAGAGAAACGCGCCGCGTCGGTGCGCTTCATGTCGAGAAACAAAGCCGCGGTCAGCGTCGAGCCGGAACGCGAAATGCCGGGGATCAGCGCACCGGCCTGGGCGACGCCGACGATCAGCGCGTCTTTCAACGTGACGTGATCGAAGGTGCGCGAGTGATTGCAATAGACTTCGGCGATGGCGAGCAGCGCCGCCATGATGATGCAGGATAGCCCAATCACGGTGAGGCTGCGTAAGGGGGAGCCGCACGTGTTGAGCACCGGCGAGAGCAGGATGCCGGCGATCACGATCGGGATTGTCGCCAACACGATCCACATTGCGAACCGAAAATCCCAGGAGCGAAAATTGCGTCGGCGGATGGAATAGATCGAGCCGAAGATTAGCCCGCGCACATCTTGCCAGAAGTAGCTGGCAACCGCGGCAAGGGCCGCGAGCTGCATTGCCGCGGAAAACGCCGAACCTGGGTCTTGCCAGCCAAGCAGCGCCGGCACGATGCGCATATGCGCGGTCGACGAGATCGGCATGAGCTCGGTGATGCCCTGCACGACTCCGAGCACGGCGACTTTGGCATAGCCGAGCGCGACGAAGCCCGTGTCGAATTCATTGGTGCAGGCGCCGGCCATGTCGGTCTCGCAAATTGGGACGGGTGCGAATCAGCGGGCGTATATTGGACCGCGCCCCGCGCCGCGCGCAGCAACAAAAGCGGACTTAGGAGCCCGGTGGTCCGGTCAAATCCCCAGGGCTTCCTTCAGCTCGCGCAGCTGGTCGAGCTTTTCGCTCGCGAGGCGCTTCTGCTCGTCGCTCGTCGCATCGGCGACGTCTTCTTCCGCATCCTTGATCTGCGCGGCGATCGCGGCGGCATCGAAATCCTCGACCGGCATTGCAAGTTCGGCGAGGATCGTCAGCCCGCTCGGGGCGACATCGGCAAACCCGCCGCGAACGAAGAGACGAGACTTCTGCGTGGCGGTCTCGTCGACCTCGACGATGCCTGGCTTCAGCCGCGTCATCAGTGGCGCGTGATCCTTGAGCACGGTGAACTGGCCTTCCGTGCCCGGCACGATCACGGCCTCGACCTCGCCGGAAAACATGAGTCTTTCCGGCGAGACGAGTTCGAAGTGGAAGGGATCGGGCATTAAGCCGCCTCGGCGGCGAGCTTCTGCGCCTTCTCGACCGCCTCCTCGATCGTGCCGACCATGTAGAAGGCCGCTTCCGGCAGGTGATCGTACTTGCCTTCGACGAGGCCTTTAAAGCCTTTGATTGTATCGGCAATGGCGACGAGTTTGCCCGGCGATCCCGTGAAGACTTCCGCGACGTGGAAAGGCTGCGACAGGAAGCGCTCGATCTTGCGGGCGCGCGCGACCGTCGTCTTGTCCTCTTCCGAGAGCTCGTCCATGCCAAGAATGGCGATGATGTCCTGCAGCGACTTGTAGCGCTGCAACGTTGATTGCACGCGCCGCGCGACGTCGTAATGCTCGTCGCCGACGACCGCTGCCGATAGCATGCGCGAGGTCGAGTCGAGCGGGTCGACCGCGGGATAGATGCCCTTTTCGGCGATCGAGCGCGACAGGACGGTCGTTGCGTCGAGATGCGCGAAGGAGGTCGCCGGCGCCGGGTCGGTCAAGTCGTCGGCCGGCACGTAGATCGCCTGCACGGAGGTGATCGAGCCTTTGTGCGTCGTGGTAATGCGCTCCTGCAGCGCGCCCATGTCGGTTGCGAGCGTCGGCTGATAGCCGACCGCCGAGGGGATGCGGCCGAGAAGAGCCGATACTTCCGAGCCCGCCTGCGTGAAGCGGAAGATATTGTCGACGAAGAACAGCACGTCCTGGCCCTGGTCGCGGAAATGTTCCGCGACGGTCAGCCCCGTGAGGCCGACGCGGGCGCGGGCGCCGGGCGGCTCGTTCATCTGGCCGTAGACCAGCGCGCATTTCGAGCCCGCAGCCGAGCCGCCATGCTCCTTCGGATCGACATTGACCTTCGACTCGATCATCTCGTGATAGAGGTCGTTGCCCTCGCGCGTACGCTCGCCGACGCCGGCGAACACGGAATAGCCGCCGTGCGCCTTCGCGACGTTGTTGATGAGTTCCATGATCAGCACGGTCTTGCCGACGCCGGCGCCGCCGAAGAGGCCGATCTTGCCGCCCTTCGCATAAGGCGCAAGCAGGTCGACGACCTTGATGCCGGTCTCGAGAATCTGCGCTTCCGTCGCCTGCTCGGCATAACTTGGTGCCGGCGCATGAATCGGCCGCAGGGTGTCGCGATTGACCGGACCGGCTTCATCAACGGGCTCGCCGATCACGTTGATGATGCGCCCGAGCGTCCCCTCGCCGACCGGCACGGAGATCGGCGCGCCGGTGTCGGTCACTTCCTGCCCGCGCACGAGGCCTTCGGAAATATCCATCGAGATGCAGC
>JAXDNH010000027.1:0-8995 GCA_034669525.1 Methylobacteriaceae bacterium
TCCCGCGCCCGCGCCGACAAGGCTTTCACCACAGCATCCATCAAGCTCTCCCGACGTGCGGGCCTGCCGGCCTTCGCACCCGCGTTGTCTATCCCTATATATCATCCGGACGGAGTGTTTCAGCCCGCCCGTCCGCAGACCTATTCATGCTCAACGACATCTACAACAAGCGTATCCTTGAACTCGCCGCGGATATCCCACGGCTTGGACGACTCAAAGAGCCGCAAGGTTCCGCAACCGCGCACTCAAAGCTCTGCGGATCGACGGTGACGGTCGACCTTGCTCTCAGCGACGGCCGCGTCAGCGATTTCGCTCATGATGTCAAAGCCTGCGCGCTTGGTCAGGCTTCGTCTTCGATCATGGCGCGCAACGTGATCGGATCGACGCCTGAGGAATTGCAGGAGCTACGCGAGAGCGTGCGGAAGATGCTGAAGGAAAACGGCGCCCCGCCAAGCGGCCGCTGGGCCGACGTCGGGGTGCTTGAGCCGGTGCGCGACTATAAAGCGCGGCACGCCTCGACGCTGCTGACCTTCGACGCGGTGGTCGAAGCGCTGAACCGCATCGCTGCGGCAAAAACGCCCGCGGCGGCCGAATGAGCCGCCATGCTCTCCTGCGATGGCAGGTTGGCGCCGCGCGCGGGGCCATCCGGCTCTACCAGCTAACGTTTTCCGCGCTGATAGGGCGCGCCTGCCGGCACCTGCCGACCTGTTCGGACTACGCGTGCGACGCGATCGAGCGGCACGGACTTTGGGCCGGCAGCTGGATGGGCGTCGCGCGGATCTGCCGCTGCCATCCCTGGGGCACGCACGGCTACGATCCCGTCCCGGCGACCTTCCGGGCTGACACCCACCCGCTCCTGCCGTGGCGTTATGGAACGTGGCGTGGACCGCTTGCCTGCGAAGAGGTCGCGGAGCCGAGCTCCGGCTCGGGTTCCGGGTCGGCAGCGAGCCTCTGATCCGGCGCCGGATCGAATAGGGAAAAGGCGAAAAGTCCGAAGAGGAAGCCGCCGATATGCGCTTCCCAAGCCACCGTCGCATCGCCGATGCCGAGCGGCCGGGCAAAGGCCCCGAACAGGATGTTGCAGCCGAACCAGGTCAGCAAAAACGTGAGGGCGCGGCCATCGCGGAACACGCGCGCGAGCGGTAGGGCCGGCACGAAGTAGGCGCTGTCGCTTGTAACCGAGAGGCTTCTCCCGGGTCCGAGCGGCGCGCCCGGCTCGAAAGCAAAGCGCATAGCTGCCGCGACGGCGCCGGAAATCGCGGCCGAGGCACCCACGACCGGCTCAAGCCCGAAGGGATGCACGAGAAGGAACGCCGCCGCCCCGGCCATCCCCGAAAGGATGAAAAGGCCGGCGAAGCGAAGCGGGCCAAAGCGGCGGGCGACCGCCGAGCCGAAGGCGGCAAGCCACAGCCCGTTCAGCCCGAGATGTATCCAGTCGCCGTGCAGGAAGGCATAGGTGACCGGCGTCCACCAAGGCGAGCCACCTTCGCCGAGAACCCAGCGGATCGTGCTTTCCGGTACGCCGGCCGCAATCTGCTGGGCGAGCGCATTCGCCAGTCCGCCCGGCGCGAAATAGCGCGAGAACTGCGCCGGGATGAAGCCGAAAGTCGCGATGATTGAGGCGTCCGTCCCGGGCGAGACGAAGTCGCGCAGGAATTGCACGGCGATGAACGCCGCAAGCAGCGTGAGGATCACGCCCGGAAGATTGAAGACCGGCTGACGTCTGCTCACCCGCGCTCCTCTGCCCGCGAAGAAGTGGCCGAACATGGAGGTCACGCACTCCCCGCGCAAGCGCGCTGGCACGTCGGCTGCTCCAATCCGCCTCATAGGGGCCACGGGTAACCCTGGCGGTTTCGTTCCGGGACAGAAGCGCCGCTAAGACGGCGGGAGCAGGTAAAATGAGACAGGCCGCGACGCGGGAATTGTTTGCCTACTGGGATCGCCTGCGCAAAGGCCGCGCCGCTCCGGAACGCGCCGAGATCGATCCCGCCGCCATCCGCAACGTCCTCGCCGATACGTTCCTGCTTGAGATCGATTCCGCCTGCGTGTTTCCCATCCGTCTTTCCGGCACGCGCCTCAACGCGCTCTGGCTGTCGGAGCAAAAGGGCCGCTCGTTCCTCGACCTTTGGGTCGACGACGGCAGGCGCGATGCCATGGCGCTGGTTCTCACCGTGCTTGACGGCGCCCATCCGGTGATCGCCGGCGTCTCGGCTGCGCCGCAGGGACGAAAGAGGATGGATATGGAGCTCCTGCTCCTCCCGCTTCGCCACAACGGCAAGACGCACGCCCGGATACTCGGTTGCATCACCTCGGCCGCCCGCGAGCCCTGGTTCGGCCTGATCGCCGCCGAGAAGCTGGTCCTGCGCTCGACGCGGGTCATCGGCCTCGGTGAAGCGGATGATCTCCAGTCACTGCAGTTGCCTGAAACGTTCCGGACTCCGCTCGGGCGGCGCGGCCACCTCACCGTCTATGCTGGGGGCGTGTAAAGGCGCGCCAACAATCTCAACGGCGTAATGGGCCCTTAACCGGCCCTGTTTAGGTTAATGCGAGTGCCTGGACCGGAATCGGCAAGTTGCGGATGAACCTCAAGCTGCGTGTGGCGCAAAAGCCGCTTGAACAGCGCCGTCACCAGCGGGTCAAGGTGACGGTCCTCGGGCGCTACATGCTCGCGGACAAGCGGGAATATCCCTGTCAGACGCTGGACATGTCGGTCGGCGGCGTCTCGCTGTTTGCGCCGGTGCGCGGCGCGATCGGCGAGCGGGTGATCGTCTATCTCGACCAGCTCGGACGCATCGAAGGCCTGATCTCACGCCATACGAAGAACGGCTTTGCCCTGTCGATGTCGCTGCCGCTGAGGAAGCGCGAGAAACTCGCGGAGCCGCTCACCTGGGTGATCATCCGCGTCCCGCTCGGCATGGACGAGCACCGCCGCCACGAGCGCGTGACCCCGCGCGCGACCCGCACGGTCCTGCGGCTCTCCGATGGAAACACGCATCCCGTCAAACTCATCGATATTTCTCTGTCGGGTGCGGCGCTCGCCACGGAAGTGAAGCCGCCCCTCGGATCGACAGTGACCGTCGGCCAGACCAGCGGCACGGTCGTGCGTCACTTCATGGGCGGAATCGCCATCGAATTCTTCCGCCCGATCCCGGTCGAAGGCTTCAACGAAAACATAACGCTCTAGCCCTCGGGCTCGAGACGCTTCAGGCCGCGCACATAACGCTGCCAATTCTGCACGTAATGGGCGGCCGTCAGCCGCATGCGCACGATCTGCGCTTCATCGAGCGTCCGCACGGCGCGTGCCGGCGCGCCGACGATCAGCGAGTTTTCCGGAAATTCCTTGCCTTCGGTCACAAGCGCCTTGGCGCCGACAAGACAATTGCGGCCGATGCGGGCGCCGTTGAGCACGGTCGCGCCCATGCCGATCAGGCTCTCTTCCGCGACCGTGCAGCCGTGCAGGATGACGTGATGGCCAATCGTGCAACGCGGTCCGATCCTCAGCGGAAAGCCGGGATCGGTGTGCAGCATGCAGCCTTCCTGGATGTTGGAGCCCGCCCCAACCACGATGCGTTCGTTGTCGCCGCGGATCGTCGACCCGAACCAGACGCTTGCATCCTCTTCGAGGAGCACGTTGCCGATCACATGCGCCTCGGGCGCCACCCAGTAGCGGCCGCTCGCCGGGACTTGCGGAGCGATGCCGTCGAGAGAGTAGAGCGGCATTGGCGGCTAGAGGTCTTCGAGGTCGTAGTCGAGGATGGCGATCTGCAGCGTGAAACTTCGCGCCTTCGGATCGTCGGCGGAAATGACACCGAGAAAATCTTCGCCGGAATTCAGTTCGACGGAATCGGTCTTGCGGCCGCGCGGCACGATTTTGAGTTTGTCGTTCTCAAATAGCCGGCGCAGATAGTCCTGCAGCACGGGCCGCTCGACCGGAATTTTCATCGCGAACGCAAACGAACGATCGCCGTCCTCGTCATCGACCGAGAGATTACCGATAACACGCTGACCGAGGTGAACGTCGGCATCATCGGGATTGCGCGGATTGGGCGTGACGCGCAGATCGTCGTTGGCGAACGAACGGCGCAGAAAATCCTGCAATTGCTGCAATTCGGTTTTGTTCAAGGCTGCTCCCACTCAATCCCCCTGCCGCTGCCGCGCGGAGGACGTGGTAAGCCCCTTCGGCGGCTCAGGCAATCAGCTGGGCCACGATGAGCTCAGACCGCCGTCTCGGCCGGTTTGGCGGCGATGATCTGGTCCATGCTGCGCGCCGGTTCGGCGCAGCCGGCCTCGCCGACGACGCGGGCCGGCACGCCCGCGACAGTCTTGTTGTGCGGCACCGCTTGAAGCACGACGGAGCCAGCGGCCACGCGCGAGCAATCGCCGACCTCGATATTGCCGAGCACCTTGGCGCCGGCGCTCAAAAGCACGCCGCGACGGATTTTCGGATGGCGATCACCCACTTCCTTGCCCGTGCCGCCGAGCGTCACGCCCTGCAGCATGGAAACATCGTCCTCGATGACGACTGTCGAGCCGATAACGATCCCTGTCGCATGGTCGATGAAAATGCCCTTGCCGATCTCCGCGGCGGGATTGATATCCACCTGAAAGACTTCCGACGCGCGGCTCTGCAGGTACAGTGCGAGATCCCGCCGGCCGGCCTTCCAGAGGGCATGCGCGAGCCGGTACGACTGAAGGGCGTGGAAACCCTTGAAATAGAGGAGCGGCTCGATCAGCCGCGTGCAGGCGGGGTCGCGATCGAAGACCGCCATGGCATCGGCCCGGAACGCCTCGGCAATCGAGGAATCCTGGGTCAATATGTCCATATAAATTTGCCGGATGAGGTCGCTCGGAAGGTCGCGGTTTTCCAGCCGCACCGCGACGCGATGGACGACGATCGCCTCCAGCGTGTCGTGGTTGAGCACATTGGCGAACATGAAGGCGCCGAGGTCCGGCTCGCGCTGAATCGCCTCTTCCGCCTCGAAGCGGACGCGCGCGAGGATCGGATCGTGCCTGCCGAAATCGACAATGCGGGCGGAGCCCTGTCCGGAAGCGTGAGAGGCCATGGTCATTCCTCGGGCTCGTGCCCATGCTTTGGCTTAACGTGGGGTGCGAAAAATTTCCAGCAAGTCCGCCCGGGAGCATGAACGTTCTCATACCCGACGCGGGGCAGCAAAGCCTTCTCTGCAACCCTGGTGTGCCTCAGGGGAGCTCCTCGAGGAACTCGAGCACCGCCTGTTTGTAGACCCGGTCGCCGACCGCCCGGTTGTGGTCGCGGTCGGGAATGTCGACGGCGCGGCCCCTCGGTAGCATTTCCGCCAGCGGATGGGGATCCCCCGCGACGTCGTCGCGTGTCCCGACGCAGACGAGGGTGGGCACATCGATCTGATGGATTTGCTCCGGGGTCAGCACCTGACGCGAGCCACGGATGCAGGCGGCCAACGCGCGACGATCGCTCTTCGTCGCCTCGGCGAAGCCGCGAAACATTTTCTGCTGCGGATCGCGCAGCTCTTCGATTGATTCGGCTTCCATCGCCTCGGCGATCGAGACGGGCAGCCCGAATCCTTCGGTCAAATGGATGCCGAGACCGCCCATGATCAACGAGCGCACTCGCTCGCGATGCGCGAGAACCAGGAACGCGCCGATGCGCGCGCCCATCGAATATCCCATCACATCGGCGCGATCGATGCCGAGATGATCGAGCAGATTGCGCGAATCCTCGGCCATGATCGCGGTGTGATAATCTTTGGGATGATAAAGTTTTTCGCTGCGTCCGTGGCCGCGATTGTCGAGCGCGATGACGCGCCGTCCCGCCCCGGTGAGCGTGCGCACCCAGAGAGGAAAGAGCCAGTTCACTGCATGGGTCGAAGCAAACCCGTGGATCAGGAGAATGGGCTCGCCGCGGTCGTTCTCGGGTCTCTCATCAATGAAGGCAATGCGTACGCCGTTCGACGAAAACTCTTCCATGACTCCGTCCGTGATTGGCGCGCACCATAGCGGGGAAGGCTTGCTGCGCAAGCCGCCTTCCTGAGCAGCTGCCCTGCGAAATCTTGCCGCTTGTCGGCTCCGCGGGCGCTGCCTATGGTCCCGGCACTATTCCGGGCACGAGCGAGCGATGGCCGACCATCCCATACCGCATTTCCACAACGAGGGGGGCGTGCCTAAAATCCGCATTCGCGTGAAGGAGTTCATGTGCGTCGGCGCGCTGCCGCCCTTCGATCATCCGCACATTTTCATCGACATGGGTGACGAGAGCGAGGCGGTCTGCTCCTATTGCTCTACGCTCTTCGTCTACGACCCGACGCTCACCGGCATCTGCGATCCGCCGGCCTGCGAATTCCTGCCCGATGGCGTCGCCTGACACCTAAGCCAGCCGGCCGGGAAGAACCCGCGTGAAAGAGCTGCCCGTCGTCATTGCCGGCGCCGGGATCGGCGGCTTGTCCGCGGCTTTGGCTGTGGCACGCAGCGGGCGAGGCGTGCTCCTGCTCGAGAAAGCGTCCGCCCTGATGGAAGCTGGTGCCGGTATCCAGCTCTCCCCCAATGCAAGCAGACATTTGCAGTACTGGGGCGTGCTGGAGCGGCTGCGCAGCGCGGCACTGCAGCCCCGCGCCGTGGTTATACGCCGCGCGCGCGATGCCGCAATGCTCGCGCGCCTGCCGCTGGATGATGCGGCGAAGCGTTGGGGGGCGCCCTATCTCGTCGCGCATCGCGCCGATCTGCAGCAGGCTCTGCAAGGCGCCGTTGCGGAGGTCCCTACGATCGAGCGTCGGCTGGGTGTGGCTGTGGCGGGTTTTGCCGCGGAGGGGAATCGGGTCGCCGTCGGCGCAAAGCATGGCATCACCCGCCTACGTTTTGAGGGGGCCGCGCTGATCGGCGCCGATGGCCTATGGTCGGACGTGCGCCAGCGCCTCGCATTGCCCGGCGATTCGCGCCCGAGGGCCGCAGGCCGGACCGCCTGGCGAGCCACGCTCCCGAGCAGCGACCTCCCCGAGGAATTTGCCGCGCCCGAAGTCAATCTGTGGCTCGGACAGCGCGCGCATCTCGTCCATTACCCCTTGCGCGGCGGCGCGTGCATCAACGTCGTAGCGATTGCAGACGATGCCACCGGCGGCGGTGAGAGTGCGGACTTTTGGGAGGGGAAACGCGACTCGGCCCCGCTTCACCAATCCTTTGCACGCTGGCATCCGAAGGCGCGTGCTCTCCTCTCCATGACCACAGATTGGCGCAGTTGGCCGCTCTTCGATCGCGCGCCGCTGCAACACTGGAGCGCCGGCGTCGTGACGCTCGTCGGCGACGCAGCGCACCCGATGCTGCCATACCTCGCGCAGGGCGCCGCCCAGGCGATCGAGGACGCCGCGGCGCTGGAACGCGCACTGTCGCGCAGCCACGACATCGCTGCCGCATTCGCAGCTTATGAGAATGCGAGAACCCCGCGTGCCGGACGCGTTCAGGCCGCGTCGCGGCGGCAGGGCGACATCTACCATATGCCGGAACCCGCGGCCTTGGCTCGCGATATTGTGATGCGCGTTCTAGGGCCGCGGCGAATGTTGGCCCGTCAGGACTGGATCTACGACTATCGCGAATGACACGCCTGATTCGTCAAACCGCTTTGTTGGGCGCTCTGTCTAACCGGCATTTCCGACGGTCCCTTTGATGGCCGAACATTTCGAGACGCCGGACCTCAGAAGCGCGCATGTGATCGTTCTCGGCAACGAGAAGGGCGGCACCGGCAAATCGACTTTGTCGATCCACATCACAATCGCTCTTTTGAAGGCGGGCTATCGTGTTGCCTCGATCGATCTCGACGTGCGTCAGCGGACGCTGACGCGTTTTCTCGAAAACCGCCATTCCTGGGCGCAGACGGCGCCGTGGCCGGTTGAAATGCCGCTCCACTACGCGCTCGATCGCGGCGCCTCAGATAATGTCCGCGACAATGAGACGATGGAATTCACCGCTTTCGCAGAAGCAATTGCGGCGGTCGAACATTCCTACGAATTCGTGGTCATCGACACGCCGGCGAGCGACTCTTACCTGATGCGCCTTGCGCATTCGCTCGCCGACACGCTGGTCTCGCCCGTCAACGAGAGCTTTATCGATGTCGATGTGTTCTCCCGCGTTCATCACGACCGCTCGCGCCGGGGACTCGTGGCCCATTATGCCGACCTCGTCCTCGAAGCTCGTCGCAAACGGCGTCTCGTCGATAACGGCATCATCGATTGGGTGCTCGTGCGCAACCGCAGTCTGTCGATTCAATCGAACAATGCGCGGCAGGTCGGATCAAGCCTGCAGCGCCTCTCCGCCGAGTTGCAATTCCGCGTCGCGGACGGACTGCACGACCGGGTGATTTTCCGCGAACTCTTTCCGATCGGATTGACTGCCCTCGATCCGATCGAGACGGCGGTGCAGAACAATGCCCTGACTTCGTCTCAGCTCAGCGGCCGCCGCGAAATCGAGACGCTCGTGCAGACACTGCGCCTGCCCGCACATGCGCCGGGGATGGCGCATCTCGAGGCGCGGCATCAATGGTATGAGGGCATCTCGCATTTTTATCGGGATCTGGCGGCAAGCGGCGAGGCCGGGTGAGCCGCGTCACACCAGCAACGCTGCGCGAATGATGAATGCGACAGCACCTACGGCAATTACGCCTGCGGCCCACAGCGCAATGAACCACAGCAACCTCTTGGCGGTCGCGCTCACGGCTTTTGCCGCGCGCTTTCTTTCAGTTTGTACATGGCTTCGAGGGCCTCGCGTGGGCTAAGCGCATCGGGGTCGATTGCGGCGAGCGTTTCGCGCAGTGGATCGCCGGGCGGCTTTTCTGCGACCGCCGGCGCGTGTTGCGCTGCATGCGAGAACAGCGGGAGATCGGCAATAAGCGTCTCGACCGGCGTGCGCCGGTCGGAGGCTTCGAGCAGGCGCAAAATCTCCTGCGCCCGCGCGACCACCGGCGACGGCAGGCCGGCGAGCTTCGCCACCTGGATGCCGTAAGAGCGGTCCGCAG
>JAXDNH010000028.1:0-4680 GCA_034669525.1 Methylobacteriaceae bacterium
AGATTTTGTCCCGACTAGTCACATAACTCTTTGACGAGTCCCAAGCACACTCGCTCGCTAAAACCTCACGGCTCGCGAACGCGGTGTGACTTGAGTAAACGTGACGAGTCAGAGTGTCTCATCGACCACTTCCCGCAAAGGAAGCGGTCCGCAAGGACCTCCGCCGTCCACGTTTCTCTTTCTTCCGATTCAATTGTCAAACAGCAGCATTCAGAGCGAGGGGCTCACACCCTTTGGCGGTCGAACTGGCTGCCCCGATCTGTACGACCGGGTGGCAAGAGGCCTAAGAAGCTCAGAAAGACGACCTGCCGCAGCTGCCCGAAGCAGCCCCGCCGTCGATGGATGTATATAGGTCCGCACGAGGCGGACTGTCAACACCGATTTGCAAAAACGTTGCCCTGCGCGTGAAGGCCTGGGAATCGCTGGGCTCCGGCGAATTCACAGCCTGTGCATGGCATTGCGCTACGCGCTCGCCGCGGCGCAAAATACATATGGGAAGTGCGCCCCATTTGCGCCACCATCGACAGGCTTCTTTTTCGAGCGTCGTTCGGGGTCGGCGCGCGTCGACGCGGGCTGCCGGCAGCCTGAGCCTAGAGCTTTCATCCCAGCGGATTTTCTCGTGCAGACCCAGGCCTCGGTCTTGCCATTGTCTTGGGGCCGTCACGCCGCCTCTGCCGATATCGGCACAGAGCCTCCGATCGAAGCCGACGGGCGCCGGCATACGCCGGAAGACCATCGCCACATCTCGCTGCGCTGGCTCGCCGGCACCGTCCTGACCGGTCTGACGGGGGCGCTTTTGATCGGCGCCGCCGTCTATTCCGCTCTCGACGGACAGTCGAACTTCGCCGAAGCGCCGACACCAGCGGTTGCGCGGGCCGAGAAGACCGACGCGGCGGTCAATCCGCGCAAGGGCGACCGGCTCGTTAAGAGCGTCGATATCGTGGCGGCCAAGCAGAGCTTCCGTACGCCAACGATCGTGAAGAGCGGCGACAAGGAAGTGATCCGGAACCGCGGTTTCACCAAGGTTTCGACGACGCTGACGCTGAATGCGACGGGTTTCGCCGACGAGGTCCCGCCTTTCAATCCGCTGAAAGTGCTGACCGGCGCCCGTAATGGGGTGGAGCAGATCCCCGAGGCCGCGCCGCCGGCGCAGGACGACGCAGAAGTCTCGTTCGTGACCCGGGCTCTCGGCTCGGATCAGACGCCTTTTTCAGCCGCGAGCCTGTCGCTGCCCGAGGTCCAGGCGCAGGTCATCGAGCATGTAAAGAACATGGTCTCGGCCAAGCCATCGCTGGCCTTGCCGGCGCAGCTCCTGCTGATGCGCACAAGCCGGGCCGGGCTTGGAGCCGGAGACGCGCTCGCCTACGCCAATGTCGGCGAGCCGATCCAGCGCTCGCCCTTCTCCTCGATCGAAGTGCGCATGATTCCGGAGAACGTGACGCTCGTGCCGAAAGCGGAAGCGGCGCAGCAGCCGACGCAAATGGAGGAGCGGCTTGTCGTCGTGCGGCACGGAGAGTCCTTCGAGGACGTGCTCGCCGCCAACAATGTGCCGCGCGACAAAATTCCGAACATCATCGCGGCACTGAAGGGCAAACGCACTGACCAGATGGTCAGCGAAGGCCGCCGTCTGAAGCTGCTCTATGCCGATTTCGACGGGTCCGGCAAGAACATGCAGCTCGCCCGCATCTCCATCTATGTGGACGATCGCCTCGAAGCGATGGCCGCGATCAGCGACCGCGGCGACTACATGCAGGTCGCCCTCGCAGCGCCGCCGCGGCAGCAAGGCGCCGCAAAACCTGCGGGCGACGACGAGAGCGACGACGAGCAGGATTCCGGCGGGATGCGGCTCTACGATTCGCTCTATGAAACCGCGCTGAAGCAGGAAATCCCACGCCCGGTCATCGACGATCTCGTGCGCATTTTTGCCAACGACGTGGATTTCCAGCGTGCCGTCACTGGAGGCGATTCGTTCGATGCCTTCTACAGCGAGCCTGATGACATCGATGGAAGAGAGGAACTGCTTTACGCTTCGATCACGGCACGCAATGAAATCTTCAAATATTACCGCTTCCAGACACCCGACGACGGGCTGATTGATTTTTACGACGAGAACGGCCGCTCGACGCGCAAATTCCTGGTGCGCAAGCCGATTGCTTGGGGCGAGATGCGTTCCGGCTTCGGCTACCGTCGGCACCCGATCCTCGGCTACGCAAAAATGCATACGGGCGTCGATTGGGCAGCGCCGATCGGAACGCCGATATTTGCAGCCGGTAACGGCACGATCATCAAGGCGCAATGGGACGCGGGCTATGGCCGGCGCGTCGAGATACAGCACGCCAACGGCTATGTCACCGCGTATAATCACATGTCTGGCTTTGCGCGTGGCATCAAAGAAGGTTTGCGCATCAAGCAGGGTCAGGTGCTCGGGTTTTTGGGTTCGAGCGGGCTCTCGACCGGTCCGCATCTGCATTATGAAGTCATGGTCAACGGCCACTTTGTCGATCCGATGCGCGTGAAACTCGCGCGCACGCGCGAGTTCGATGGCAAGATGCTCACGTCATTCTCGCGCGAACGCGATCGCGTCGATGGGCTGATGGCAAAGGCGCCGAATGCGACGGCGAGCCTGGCGCGGCGGCAAGCGGCGGCGACGCAATAGCGTCACAACCCAACTGCGCGACTAATCTGATCCCGCGTCATCCCGCCCGTGCGCAGGTCGCGCAGTGTCGGCGAGCCCCGGCTTTTCGAGAGCTTGTGCCCGTTTGCGTCGGTGATCAGCGCGTGATGATGATAGCGCGGCGCGGGCAATCCGAGCAGCACCTGCAGAAGGCGATGCACGCTCGTTGACGCGAACAGATCCTTGCCGCGCACAATATCCGTTATGCTCTGTTGCGCGTCGTCAAGAATGACGCTGAGATGATAGCTCGTCGCGATGTCGCGGCGCGCGAGAACGACATCGCCCCAAGCCCACGGGTCAGTGGCGATCTCGCGAACGGGATTTTCGTGGTCGTATTCGGACCAGGTGAGAGGTCCGACAAGAGCGATGGCCTTTTCCATGTCGAGCCGCCATGCCGCGCGTTCGTGCAACGCGAGCCGCGCCGCGCGCTCCGCCGCATTCAGGTGCCGGCACGTGCCGGGATAAAGCGGCGAGCCATCGGGATCGCGCGGCCAATCCGGCCGGCCGGCGATGGCGCGCGAAATTTCGCCACGCGTGCAGAAGCAGGGGTAGATCACACCGCGTTCGCGCAATGAACCGAGCGCTTGCCCATAGTCGGCCAGGTGTTCGCTCTGCCGGCGCACCGGCCCCTCCCATTTGAAGCCGATCCAGGCAAGGTCTTCATAGATCGCGCGCTCATATTCCGGTCGGCAGCGCGCAATATCGATGTCCTCGATGCGCAGGAGCAGCCTGCCACAACTCTCTCGCGCCATGTTCGCGTTCAGCAGCGCGGAATAGGCGTGGCCGAGATGGAGGTAGCCGTTCGGCGAAGGCGCGAAGCGGAAGAGGAGAGGCGCCGGCACTTTCGGCTCAACTTGCCATCGCGGGTCGGTGAGGAGTTGCATGCTCCGTCATTGCTTTCATGGCTGCGCATTCTCGTCGGGCTGGTCCATCTTTCGTCAAGGCTGCGAAGCACCGCCTTCGGCGGCGCGAGCATAGCTCGCGGCCTTGACGAAAGATGGTCGCCCGGCACACTCGCAGCCAAGAAGGCAGCGTCGAGATGTCAATGAACGTCAGGGTGACGATAGCTAAGAGACATGCAAACCCCGATGCGGCAAGATCAATCAAGCGCGCCGCCGGCAAAACTGCGGGCCTGCGCCCGACCAAGAAGCTAACCAAAATAGCCCCAAAGAAGCAGAAGCGCCGCCGCGCCTCCAAACCCGTGCCGCGCACTTACCATCCCGGCCCGCCGATCGATGGCGAGGCGGCTCTCGCCCTCGGTGTCGCCGCCCTTGCCGCGCAGGATGCGGCGACGATTGCGCATATGCTGGAAGTCGGCGGGCCGACGCCGTTGCGCCGGCGCGAGCCGGGCTTCGAGGGTCTCGCCGCCATCATCGTCTCGCAGCAGGTATCCACGGCAAGCGCCAATGCGATTTTTGGTCGCCTGCGCACCATGGTCGCGCCGCTCACCGCACAAAATCTCCGAGATGCGTCGGACGACACGCTGCGCGCCGCCGGCCTGTCCGCGCCGAAAATCCGCACCCTGCGCGCGCTCGCCGAAGCGATCGCCGCGAACACCCTTGACATCGACGCGCTCGCCTCGATGACGGCGGAGGAAGCACACGAGAAGCTCGTGGCCGTCAAAGGCATCGGCCCGTGGACGGCCGACATCTTTCTTCTGTTCTGCCTTGGTCATCCCGACGCCTGGCCCGCGGGAGACCTTGCGCTGCAGGAAGCCGCGCGGCTCGCGCTAAACTTAAAGAAACGTCCGGACACGACGCGGCTGGAAAAGATCGGCGAGCGTTGGCGGCCTTGGCGCGGCGTCGCCGCGCGCATGCTCTGGGCCTATTACCGCGCCCGCAAGGAAGGGCGCTCGGGGATGTCGCTGAGTTGAGCGCCAATGCCATGGCGTCAAAAGACTCCCTTTTGGCAAAAAATGTCCCTGCAATCCGATTGCCCCGATCCTCGGGCACACGCATCTATCTTGCCGCGTCTTTTGAATCGGAACCGCAACAGTGCAATTGTCA
>JAXDNH010000029.1:0-3876 GCA_034669525.1 Methylobacteriaceae bacterium
TCAACACACAACCCGGCATGACCGAGACATCTCTGGTGCCCGAGATCGCCGCATACGCCGGCTACTCGTTCGGTGAGCTCGTCCGATGGATGGTGGAGGACGCATCCTGCGATCGTTGAGCGAGGCATTTGGCCTCGGCTCAATGGCATGGGATCGTCCGCTTCTTGCGGTAGCCGGATTTCCCGCACATTCCGTCCCGTCCGCTTTTTTTCGGTCCGCCGGCGCAGCCCGCGTGGTCCGATCTTTCCGCCATTCGCGCTTCGTGGATTTCGCCAGACGCCGCGGCACGGCTCTGCTCGTGTTTTCGCTGATCGGTACGTCGATCGCGTATGGCGGGATTCGAGGCGGAGGTTACGCAACATTCGTCGAGCAGTACGGAACGCCAGCCGACATCATCGCCAGGAATATCGGCTTTCCGGTTTCCGCCGTGACGATCACCGGCCAGAGCGGTCTGACGGACTCGGAGGTCCTCGAAGCCTCCGGGATCAGCTCGAAAAAGTCGCTCGCTTTTCTGAATGCGGGCGAGGTGCGCGACCGCTTGCGCGCCGTACCGCTCGTAAAGGAAGCGAGCGTACGCAAGCTCTATCCCGATCAAGTGGCGATCGAGATCACCGAGCGTCAGCCTTACGCGCTGTGGCAGCAGGACGGGCAGCTCTCGGTTATCGCTGCAGACGGCACCGTCATCGACACCATGCGAGACGGCCGTTTCGCACAGCTGCCCTTTGTCGTCGGCGAGGGCGCAAACACGCACATTTCCGACTATCTCGCGCTGCTCGCAAAGGCCGGGGACCTGAAATCCAAAATCCGCGCGGGTGTTTTCGTGGCGGAGCGACGCTGGACCCTCAGCACAACTAACGGCGTCGAAATCATACTACCGGAAAGAAATCCGGAAGGCGCGCTTGCCGCGCTGGCTTCACTCGACCGTGAGGCACGCATTCTCGACAAGGATGTAATCTCGCTCGACCTGCGCCTGCCGGGTCGTGTCGTGGCGCGACTCTCGGAAGAAGCCTTCGCGCAGCGCACCGATACGCTCGGCCGCAAAGGCGCAAAAGCCAAAGCCGGACAGACGTGAGCGCCCCATGATCCCGCCGCGTCTCAAACCTCTCTCCGCCCGCAAAAGCGCCATTCTGTCGGTGCTCGACGTCGGCACAAGCAAGATCGCCTGCCTGATTGCGCGGCTAATGCCGCTCGAAGCATCCGACACGCTGCGGGGTCGCACGCATCGCTGCCGCATCCTCGGCATCGGCCACCAGCGCTCGCGCGGCATGAAGGGCGGCCAGGTCGTCGACATGGAGGAGACCGAGGCAGCGATCCGCGTGGCGGTAGACGCCGCCGAACGAATGGCCGGCGTGCAGGTCGAAAGCATCATCGTCGCCGCGGCAGGTGGCAGACTCTCCGGCCAGCACTTCAAGGCGGAAGTCGACGTGATCGGCGGCGCCGTGCGCGACGTCGATATTCATCGCGTGCTTGAGGCCTCCTGCGCGCGCACGTCGCGTCAGGGACGCGCCGTCCTCCACTCGCTGCCGACCTCGTACTCGCTCGACGCCGCAAACCACATCCGCGACCCCCGCGGCATGATGGGCGAGCGGCTCGGCGCCGATCTTCTCGTCGCAAGCTGCGACACCGCGGCCGCACGCAATCTCCTGCTCGCGGTCGAGCGCTGCCATCTCGGCGTCGAGGCGCTGGTCGCCAGCCCCTACGCGGCGGGATTGTCGGTGCTCGTCGACGACGAGCCCGACATGGGCACGATCGTCCTCGACATGGGTGGCGGCACGACATCGATCGCACTGTTCTCCGGCGGCGTTCTTGCGCATCTCGATGCGTTCGCCGTCGGCGGCCATCACATCACTACCGACATCGCACGCGGCCTCAATGCCCGCCTCGCCGACGCCGAGCGCATGAAGACGCTTTACGGCAGCGCGATCTCGTCTCCTTCGGACGATCGCGAGACAATCACCGTGGAACAGGCCGGCGAGGAAAACGGCCATCCCGTTCACCTGCCGAAGTCGCATCTCATTCGCATCATCAAGCCTCGCGCCGAAGAAATTCTCGAACTCGTGCGCGATCGTCTCGACCGGGCCGGTTTTCCCGCCGCTGCGGGACGCCGCATCGTTCTTACCGGCGGCGCAAGCCAGCTCACGGGCTTGCCCGAAGCGGCGCGCCGCATCCTATCCGGTCAGGTTCGGCTCGGTCGCCCGGTCGGAATTCAGGGCATGCCGGAATCGGCAAAAAGCCCGGGCTTCGCCGCGGCCCTCGGGCTGACGATCTATCCGCAATTCGCGGCACACGAACATTTCGAGCCGAACCGACAGACGAACCTGAAGACAACGGGAACAGACGGCTACATCGCTCGCGTCGGGCGATGGCTGAAGGAAAGTTTTTAAACGAGAGGCAGGCGATGGCGATCAATCTCAAAGCTCCCGAACTGCGGGAACTCAAGCCCCGCATCATGGTTGCGGGCGTCGGCGGCGCCGGCGGCAACGCAGTCAATAACATGATCAATTGCGGCCTCTATGGCGTCGACTTCATCGTCGCCAATACGGATGCGCAGGCGCTGACCTCGTCAAAGGCCGAGCGCATCATCCAGATGGGCCTGCAGGTGACCGAAGGCCTCGGTGCCGGTTCGCAGCCGGAGATCGGCCGCGCAGCAGCCGAAGAGGCGATCGAAGAGATCCGTGATCATCTTGTCGGCGCTCATATGGTGTTCGTCACCGCCGGCATGGGTGGCGGCACCGGCACCGGCGCGGCTCCCGTCATCGCCCGCATGGCCCGGGACATGGGCATTCTCACTGTCGGCGTTGTGACCAAACCCTTCCAGTTCGAAGGCCAACGTCGCATGAAGGTCGCCGATTCCGGCATCAACGAGCTGCAGAAAGCCGTTGATACGCTGATCGTCATCCCGAACCAGAATCTGTTCCGCGTCGCGACCGAGCGCACGACGTTTGCCGACGCGTTCGCGATGGCCGACCAAGTGCTTTATTCGGGTGTCGCCTGCATCACCGACCTCATGGTGAAAGAGGGTCTCATCAATCTCGATTTCGCCGATGTGCGCGCGATCATGCGGGAGATGGGCAAGGCGATGATGGGCACCGGCGAAGCATCGGGCGACAAGCGCGCCATTCTGGCCGCGGAAGCCGCGATCGCTAATCCGCTGCTCGACGAAGTCTCGATGAAGGGCGCACGCGGACTGCTCATCTCGATCACCGGCGGCAACGATCTCACGCTTTACGAAGTTGACGAGGCCGCAAGCCGCATCCGTCAGGAGGTCGACGAGGAAGCCAACATCATCCTCGGCGCCACGTTCGATGAGAGCCTCGAAGGCGTGGTGCGCGTGTCTGTCGTCGCAACAGGCATCGATAAGCCTGCCGACGTGGCCGATGGCTCGCTATCCGAAAGCCGCATCGCCGAAGCAGCCCAGCGTCTGCGCGCGCAGGCCGCGAGCCGCCATACCGAGCAGGCGGCGGCACCCATCGTGGTCCAGACCGCGCCGGCCGAGCCGGTGCGCGCGCCAGCGCCGGTCTATGCCGCTCCCGAGCCGGCCCAGCCCGTGCATCTCCACGAAGTGCATATCCAGCCTGCGCCGCCGCGTCCGCATTATGAGCACGCGCCGGCCGCGCGGGCGCAGGACTATGCGCCGCAGCCCGGCCCGTTCATTCCTCCCGCGGCCGAGCAGCCGGTCCGCGCGCCACGCATGCCGCAGATCGAGGATCTTCCGCTCCCGGTCCAGCAGCAGATCCGTGCCCAGCGCGGCGAAGCGCCGCCCGAGAACGCGACAGAAACCCGCCGCCGCACGCTGCTCGAGCGGCTCGCCTCGTTCGGCATGAGCCGCCAGGACGAGGCGCAGCATCCGCCGGCACCGCAGGTCCCGGCATTGCC
>JAXDNH010000030.1:0-20151 GCA_034669525.1 Methylobacteriaceae bacterium
TGCCAAGCCCCTTCCGGCTGGGCGAGACGATCCGCGACGGCGTAGAGCACGGCAGGGTGTACCCCGAGCCCGATATGGCTGGCTTCTACCTCGATATTTTCGACGAATGCCGCCTCGCGCTCGACGCTGCACTGCCAGGCCACAACGCCGTCGCTGCGGCTGAAGATCGAGGTGGTTGGCACCGGCGGCGAGCGTTCGATCTCCTCGCGGTTGATCGTGTCGACGGTCTCGCCGCTCGCCATTTCATAGACGCGCCAGGCGTTGGTCGCGCGCGGGCTGCCGCGGAAGGGCGTGCCGAGCGTGATCACGCATCGCACCTCCTTCTCCATCTCCTTCGCCATCTCCCGCGCGTAGACGCCGCCAAGGCTCCAGCCGATCAGTGAAACTTTTCTGCCGGATTCGCGGCGCAGCGTCCGGATGCGGTCGCGGCAGGCATCGAGCACGCCGGGACGCGGCCCGAAATTGCGGCCAAGGCCCCATTCATGGGCGCGATAGCCCTGCGCCTCGAGGTAGCGGCGCAGCGGCTCGGTCGAAAGATCGCTCGCGACCAGCCCTGGAAAGATCAGCACGGAATGCCCGTCGCCGCGTGGCGCCGAGTGAAGGATCGGCAGGCTCGCGAGCGTCGCGCTGAATTCCCAAACGGCGCGGGTGCCTTCCAGTGCGAGCAAGAGAAGGCTTGGCGGCCGGAGTTTCGCCTCGGTACTGGGTATGTGCATGTGCTTTCCTTTCCGGGCGCAACGCACAAGCTCGATGTTCGTTCGATCAAACACAAGCAGCCTGCCAAATCAGTCCACAGGTGCGACAATTTGGCTAACCGCCATCTCGTACCTGAAACGTGGCAATTTAGCGTGCATATTCGCACAGTCAGATGAACGATCCGGCACAGCTTTTAGAATCGCATCGGATCACCTATATTGCATTGCAGCATCCGCCGATCGGATTGGCGCTTCCCGAAACAGCCGGCCCTTATGAAACTCCGCAATATCGCGATCATCGCGCATGTCGATCACGGCAAGACGACTCTTGTCGATCGCCTGCTGCAGGCCTCCGGCGCATTTCGCGACAACCAGCGCGTCGCCGAACGCGTCATGGATTCGAACGATCTTGAGCGCGAGCGCGGCATCACTATCCTCGCCAAGGCGACGTCGATCCTGTGGAAGGACACGCGCATCAACATCGTCGACACGCCGGGCCACGCCGATTTCGGCGGCGAGGTCGAGCGCATCCTGTCGATGGTCGATGGTGCTATCGTGCTCGTCGATGCGGCGGAAGGGCCGATGCCGCAGACGAAGTTCGTCGTCGGCAAGGCCTTGAAGATCGGCCTGAAGCCGATCGTCTGCATCAACAAAGTCGACAAGCACGATGCGCGGCCGATCGAAGTCGTCAACGACGTCTTCGATCTCTTCGCGGCGCTCGATGCCACCGACGAACAGCTCGATTTCCCGATCATCTACGGTTCGGCCAAACAGGCCTGGATGGCGGCGCGCGCCGATGGCCCCAAGGATAAGGGCGTCGCGCCGCTGCTCGATCTCGTGCTCACCCACGTCAAGCAGCCGACTGTGGAAGAGGGCGGCTTCCGCATGCTCGGCACGCTGCTCGAAGCCAATCCCTATCTCGGGCGTATCATCACCGGCCGCGTGTTTGCCGGCAGCGTCAAGCCGAACCAGCCGGTGAAGGCGCTTGATCGCCACGGCAACATCGTCGAGCAGGGCCGCGTCTCAAAGATCCTCGCCTTCCGCGGCATCGAACGTCAGCCGGTCGATCTGGCGGAAGCCGGCGACATCATCGCCATCGCGGGACTGGAAAAATTCAACGTCGCCGACACCCTCGCCGCGCTCGACGTCACCGAGCCGTTGCAGGCGCAGCCGATCGATCCGCCGACTTTGTCGATGACGTTTCTTGTCAACGATTCGCCGCTCGCCGGCACGGAAGGCGACAAGGTGACGAGCCGCGTCATCCGCGACCGTCTGTTCAAGGAGGCCGAAGGCAATGTCGCGCTGAGCGTCGAGCCGGCGCCGAATTCCGACGCTTATGTCGTCTCCGGCCGCGGCGAATTGCAGCTTGCGATTCTGATCGAGACGATGCGTCGCGAAGGCTTCGAGCTTGGCGTGTCACGGCCGAAGGTCGTGTTTCAAGAAGGCGAGAACGGCACACTTCTCGAGCCGATTGAGGAAGTGGTCATCGACGTCGATGAAGAATTCTCCGGAATCGTCGTGCAGAAAATGTCGGAACGCAAAGCCGAGATGACGGAGATGCGTCCCTCCGGCGGCGGGCGCTTGCGGCTTGTATTCCATGCGCCGACACGCGGGCTCATCGGCTATCAGGGCGAGCTGTTGACCGACACGCGCGGCACCGCGGTTTTGAACCGGCTCTTTCACGAATACGCGCCGTGGAAGGGCGAGATTGCGGGACGGCGCACCGGCGTGCTCATCGCCAACGACCAGGGCGACGCCGTCGCTTACGCGATGTGGAAGCTCGAAGACCGCGGGCCGATGATGATCGAGCCCGGCGCCAAAGTGTACAGGGGAATGATCGTCGGCGAGCACACGCGCGACAACGATCTTGAGATCAATGTCCTGAAGGGCAAGCAACTCACCAACATCCGCGCCGCCGGCAAGGACGAAGCGGTGCGCCTGACCCCGCCGATAAAAATGACGCTGGAAAAAGCGCTCGCCTATATCGAGGACGACGAGCTTGTCGAGGTGACGCCGAAATCGATCCGCCTGCGCAAGATGATTCTGGACCCGAACGATCGCAAGAAGGCGGTCCGGCAGAAAGAGGCGCTGGCGAGTTAGGCCCACATTCCCGGACGCGCGGGCGTGATCCGGCACCAAACGCTTCTGTCTCTGCCAGAGTAGTGCGTTTGCTCTGGACCCTGGATCGCATTCAGCTGCGCTGCATGCGGCCGGGGATGTGGCCGCGTCACATCACGGGATTACGCCGTGCCACTTCAACAATCCCTCCCGCACGTCGTGCAGCGTCGCGACCACTGCGAAACAAAGACCGTGCATTTCTTCGGTCGGCTCCAATAGATCGGGCACCATGATCGCGGTCATGCCGGCGGCATGAGCGGCACGTATGCCGTTATGCGAATCTTCAAGCGCGAGGCAGCGTGTGGCAGGTCTCTTCAGGACGTCTGCGGCGCGAAGAAACGGGTCGGGATGCGGTTTGCCTCTGATGTAATCGCCACGCGCGATGACCGCGTGAAAGCGCGGAACGATGCCTGTTTGCCCGAGATGTGCCTCCACGGTCTCATGGCTCGACGACGTGACGATCGCCCGAGGAATGTTCAATTCGTCGAGCAGGTCGATGAGCTCGATGACGCCTTGCTTGAGGGCCACGCCGGCCATGAGCCTGTCCGTGACACGCCGCTTTACCTCACTGTTATACGCCGCAAGGTCCGCATGTTCGCCGAAATGAGCTCGCGCGAGTTCGTCCGACGTGTGTTCCGGCAGGCCGACCATTTGCAAGAAGAGGGACAAAGGCATCGGACAGCCCTGCGCCTCGGCTTCCGCCAGCATGGCGTCGCGATAGAGCGCCTCGGTGTCGACAAGCAGTCCATCCATGTCGAACAGAACGGCTTCGATCGGATGCGGAAAGATCATGGATGGTTCTGGCGCGGGATGTCTAGGGCAGAGCGCAGTTTAGGCTGGGTCGACCGTTCGCAAAACGAAAGGCCGCCCCGGGGACGTTGGCCGATGCCCGCTCAGCGGCGCCTGGAGAGCACCCCCCCCCCGGGCGGCAGCGACTTGCGGTGTTATTCCTTTTGTTATAACATGCCTTTCCCATGGCCGCTTTAAAGCTTCGCAAAATCGGTAACTCGGTCGGGCTCGTTTTCCCGAAGGAGGAGCTTGCGCGCTTGCGCGTCAGCGCGGGCGACATGGTGCATGTCACGGAAGCGCCCGGCGGGATGCGGATCACCAATTACGATCCGGCGTTCGAGCGGCAGATGGAGGTCGCGCGCAAGATCATGAAACAGAATCGCGACGCGCTGCGAGAGCTGGCCAAATAATGGACGAACCCGAATGGGTTCTCAAATCGGTCGTTCTCGCGCTCCAGGAAGAGCAACTTGCCGAGCATGGCGGTCGTGGTGGCCTTCGCGACGAAGGGCTTCTCGATTCAGCACTCGCCCGACCACGAAATGCGTTCGCTTTTGGCGGCGGGACTGATCTCGCCTCGTTCGCCGCCTCGTACGCGGTAGGAATTGCCAAAAATCACCCGTTCATCGACGGCAACAAGCGCGTCTCTAACGTGGTGACGTTTATGTTTCTCGCATTGAATGGACACAATCTTCAGGCCGACGCCGCAGAGCAAGTGCGCGTATGGCTCGCGATTGCTGACGGTACTATGTCGGAAGAGCAGGTCGCCGACTGGATACGCAACCACATCTGACGAAAAAAGCTCGGCACGATGTGCCGAGCTTTCGCATATCCAAAACTTGGAGCCTCAGTACCGCGAGCCGTTGTAGCCGCCGTAGCCGCTGCGGCCCGTGGTCATGTCATTGCGCATGGCGCGGTTCTGCTTGCTCTTGTGCATGCCGTAGGCGCAGCCAGCCGCGGCGCCGACGCCGCCATGACCGACGAAGTGACCGGCGATGCCGCCGACCAGAGCGCCCTTCAGGCAGCCTGCTTCCGCCGGAGCACTGAAGCCAAGCGCAGCAAAACCGGCCGCTGCCGCGGCGATAGCGATAACTTTCATCTGCGAATCTCCCGATGTGGTCGCGTCGCCTCTTGAACTAATTCCTGCGTTTAAGGTTGCATCGGCCAATCGGCTAAGGCCGTGGTGCCGCCAGCCAAGCGGGAACAAAATCGCCAATCGGTCATTTTCCGGCGAGCAAAGGAGACGAGCGATGAGCATCAAACTTGCTGTGTTGAGCACCGGTCTCGGCTGCGCCCTGTCGGCGAGCGCCTTCGCCATGCCGATGGCTGCGCCGTCGACGGACGCGGCGGCAACCCCCGTGCGCATGGTCTGCAACGAGTATGGCCGCTGCTGGGACCGCGCCGACAATCCGGGCGAGGCGATCGCGCGGGGCGTGATGGGCGGGATCGAAGGCCGCAGCGTCTATCGCCGCGATTGGGGCGGCGACCGCGGCCTGCATCGCGGCTGGGACCGCGACCGCGGCTACGGCGAGCGCCGCCGCTGGGACGACGACGACTGAGTAACCTCAATCCTACAAAGAAGGGCTCCCGTGAGGGAGCCCTTTCTCATTTGTGCGATTCGATAAGGAGCCTATTTCCGGTTTTCCTCACAGAATTTTAGCGCCGCGAGCGCTTCGCCGGCGCGCGGAATGTCGAACTCGGCGCTGTCGTCGTCATCATCTTCGAAATCGAGAACAAGCCGCTTCGCCTTGCCGAGCGCATCGAGGATCGACTGGTTGAATTCGAAAATGCCGCGCACCGTCGTCTTGTCCATCACCTCCCATTTGGCTTTCTTCACGATGGTTGTCTTGTCGGTGCCGAAATCGGCTTTGACAATTTTGTCTGATTTTTCCCACTCCCAGCCTTCGTAAATCAGCACGATGACAATTGCGTCCTCGGAGTAAGTGAGAACGATGACGTTCTGACGATCGTCGTCATCCGCATCCTTGTAGGAGCGGCTTGCATTGCAGTGCTCGTCCTGTGTGCGCTTTTCGATCTCCCAATCACCGACTTTCGTCTGCGCGAAAGCGGGCGCGCTTACGACGCCGGCAAGCAATATCGCGGCAAGAAAAATCTGCTTCATTCAGTCCCCCTGAGATGGAGGCTGAAGCTCAGCATCTTCCGGAGAGATAGGCAAGACGCGATGATTACAGCGTCTCGACGTTGCCCGGCGTGATGATCTCGATCTTCGTCGGGGCGGCGGCGCACTCACCGACGATCTCGCGCCATTGCTTGAGATGCGGGGTGCGCGCGTGTGCGCCGAGCGCCTCGCGTGTCGTCCACTGCTCGACGAATACGAAACGCGTCGGATCCGTGATGCTTTCGTGCAAGTCGTAAAGTAAGCAGCCGTCTTCTTTGCGCGTCGCGGCGATGCAGGCGGCCGCACCCCGTTTGAAGTCGTCGCGCTTCTCCGGCTTCACGCTTGCCGTGGCAATTACATACAGCATCTCACCTCCCGAACTATTGTTGGCGCATGGCGATGCGCAGCAGGCCGATCATTTCGTCGACGGCCGGCTTCCGGCTGCCGTTCTCCGCCGCGTAGATCACGCCGGCTTCGAGATGCTGCGAGATCACAAGCAGCGCCACTTCGCGCACCGCCGCGGTGATCGCGCTCGCCTGCTGGACTTCGTCACCGCAATAGCGATCGTTCTCGATCATCTGCCGCAAGCCCCGCACCTGACCTTCGACCCGGTTCAGGCGCTGAAGAAGCGGCTCCTTCTCTTCCGGGGTTCGCTGGAGATAAAGCCGGTCGTCGCGGAAATCATGTTGCATTGTAAGTCGAGCCCCACGCGCGCGCGATGCGGGCCGCCCACCGCATGGCGCAATGATCTTATGAGGGCTCATCAAAAGCACCTGCCGGCCCTGTCACCTTTGCAATTTATGCCGGGCGTGTTGCAACAGCAACAGAGGTTGCGAAAACACCGAAAGAGTCCGTGGAATCAGATACATCGCCGCTGTTCCGGGGGTTCGGTCTGTACTTTCTTGCGGCCCGCCCGATGATCAGCCCATGGCTGAGCGCAGCTCCTCCGGCGGCAAGAGGCCGCCGCAAAACACCGATTCGCGTCGCACGGCGAATCGGCCGAAGGGCGCCTCACAAGATGCACCTGCACCGGCAAAGACCCCGAAATCCTCGCCGGACGCGGCGATTCCTCCCGAGAAATTGAACGCCGGGAACGACAAGTAAGCCTCACCGGCACTCGCGGCGCGTGATCTTCATACCTATGTCAATCGCCGCTCAGGCGATCCCGCATCCTGCTTCGCGGCGGGGCAACCAAAAAGCCACACTCCACGGGATATGCTGAACCGCAGGGCCCGAGCTGCGTTGACAGCGGCAGCTTTAGTTTTACGCTGCGCTGCACAGTAAAGATGCAGCGGGTGCTTCAAATTGGGCAGAAGGTGGGTCTGATGTACGGCTATCCCTACCAGGTCTACGAGTGGATGCACATGGCGCTCGCGCCCGCTCGCGCCGTATCGGATGCGACCAGCCTCGTCTTCAGCAATCCGCTGAACCCCCTGCGCGACACATATCTTGGGCGCAATCTCGCTGCCTCGGCAGAGCTGTTCGAGCGCATGACGCGGCGCTACGGCAAACCCTCTTTCGGCCTGACGAAGACGATCGTCGAGGGCGAAGAGGTCGCGGTCACCGAGAACGTCGTGTGGGAGCGCCCGTTCTGTAAGCTCATCCATTTCGAGCGGGCGACGACGCGGCTGCGGCGACCGCAGCCGAAGCTCCTCATCGTCGCGCCGGTGTCCGGCCACTACGCCACGCTGCTCCGCGGCACGGTCGAACAATTCGTGAAGACACATGAGGTCTATATCACCGACTGGGCCGATGCGCGGATGGTGCCGCTCGCCGACGGTCAATTCGATCTCGACGATTACATCGATTACCTCATCACGATCTTCCACAAGCTCTCACGCGAGCATGACGGCATTCCGCTGCATACCCTTGGCGTCTGTCAGCCGTCCGTGCCGCTGATCTGCGCAATCGCGCGAATGGAAGCCGAGGGCGATCCGAACGTGCCGGCCTCGATGACGATGATGGGCGGGCCGATCGACACGCGCCGCAGTCCGACTGCCGTCAATCTGCTCGCTGAGAAACGCGGCTCTGCCTGGTTCCGCGAGAATTGCATCCACGAAGTGCCGTTCCCGTATCCCGGCATGGGACGCAGCGTCTATCCCGGTTTCCTGCAGCTCTCCGGCTTCATGGCGATGAATTTCGATCGCCACTTCACGGCGCATATCGAGATGTTCAAGCATCTCGTGCGCGGCGACGGCGATTCCGCCGAAAAGCATCGCGACTTTTACGATGAGTACATGGCAGTCATGGATCTGACGGCCGAATATTACCTGCAGACGGTGGACGCCGTTTTCGTGCGGCATGATCTGCCGAAAGGCGAGATGCGCCATCGCGGCCAGCTGATCGATCTCAAGGCGATCCGGCGCGCCGGCCTTATGACGGTCGAGGGCGAGAAGGACGACATTTCCGGTATCGGCCAGACTTACGCGGCGCACGACCTTTGCACCAACATTCCCTCGGACCGGAAGGAGCATTACGAACAGGAGGGCGTCGGCCATTACGGCGTCTTCAATGGGTCGCGTTTCCGTAAAGAGATCGCGCCGCGCATTACCGCCTTCCATGAGCGCATCGACTCCGTCCGCCGGCCGGTTCCGCGACTCTTGAGCCTCGCCGCTGCCGGCGCATGAGGTGAGCTTCGCCCCCGGCAGGGTTGGCGACTCACATTCAACTGAGTAACGTTTCGCGGATGCTGCGGCTCTTCCGCGATGGCCTCCGCAAGACCTCCGGGGCCAAGTCTCGGGTGCCGCGCGCCTCGAGCTTCGAAGTTCGCCACGACGGCTCCACCTATAAAGTTGTCTTGAAACGCGTCGCGTCGGCGCGGCGCTATACGTTGCGCGTCAAGAACGGCAGCGGTGAAATCGTGCTGACGATGCCGACCCGCGGTTCGCTGACCGAGGCGCGCGCGTTTGCCGAACGTCAGGGCGCGTGGATTGGCGCACGATTGCGGCGCCTGCCGCGCACCATCCCTTTCGAGCCCGGCGCGGTGATCCCGCTGCGCGGCATTCCGCACGAGATCGTGCATTACCCGGCCCGACGCGGAACGGTCTGGCTCGAAGCGCTGCGGCCGGACCTATTTTGGGAAGGAGAATTAGCCCTGTGCGTCGCGGGCGATCGCGCGCATGTGACACGCCGCGTCCGCGATTTCCTGAAGCGCCAGGCTAGAAGCGATCTCGAAGCGGCCGTCCTGCATTACACGCGCGAACTCGACCTGCCGACTCGTGCCGTCGGCTTGCGCGATACGACAAGCCGTTGGGGATCCTGCTCCTCTGAAGGCTCGCTGAATTTTTCCTGGCGGCTCATCCTCGCGCCGGCTTGGGTGCTCGATTACCTCGCGGCACACGAAGTCGCGCATCTCGCCCACATGAATCATTCGGCGCGGTTTTGGAAGCTCACACGAAAACTCTGTCCCGCGACCGACCGGGCTGAGGCATGGCTCAAAATCCATGGAAGGGACCTGCACCGCTACGGCGGCGTCGGGCCTGAATAGCCGGTCGGATGGGTCCTCGCCTTGCCGGCGTCCCGGGTCGCCGGTCCTGAAGCCGGGAACCGCAGCTAGACTGGGGCGTTTCGAACGCGGCGGGCGGGCTAGAACAGAGCGGCTTATGGACGAAAAACGCAGATCGACACGCGGCTTCGCCTCAATGGACCCCGAGCGTCAGCGGGCAATCGCCCGAAAGGGCGGCGAGAGCGTGCCCAACGAGAAGCGGAGCTTCTCTCAAAACCCCTCACTGGCTGCAGAGGCGGGGCGCAAGGGCGGGCAGAGCGTCAATCCGGAGAAGCGGAGCTTCTCGCAGAACCACAATTTGGCGTCTGAGGCGGGCCGCAAAGGCGGGCATGCTTCGCATGGCTCGCGCAAAGCCGGCGGCTAATTGATTCTCTCGGGGTGAGGGGAGAATGCGGCTCAAGCCGCATTCTCGAAATCCTTCAGCGCTGTCCGACGGCGCGGCGTCCATGCGACATGTGGCCGCCTTTCCGGCCGGCTTCGGACGCGAGCTGATGATTTTGTGAAAAGCTGCGCTTCTCGTTGGGGACGCTACGGCCGCCCTTACGAGCAATCTCGCGTTGTTTTTCGCGATCCATCGATGCGAATCCGCGAGTGGATGTCTTGCGTTCCATACTCATCCGGCTCTCCCTTCTATTATGGCAAAGTAACGGCGAAGCGCGGCAGCGGTTCCACGCTTAAGTTCGGATGAGCTTGAAATATTGAAGGTTCTACCGACAAGCGCAGCCGAAACAGTTGCTTAGCTCGTGACGAATTTGTCGTTTTTCTGCCACTATTCGGCAGACAAAGCTTGGCTGTAGACTGCTTTTGTATACGCAAGCGACCGCCCAAGGGCGGCTCCGATAAGCACAAGGCCCGGTCCAGACGGGTTCGCGGCGGCAACTTTGGCAGGCAAATCCGATAGTGGGGCGGCGATGATGCGCTCGCCCGCGCGGCTCGCCGATTCCACAAAAAGCGCTGGCGTCTCAGGGGCTATTCCGCTCGCTAGGAGCTGCTCGATCAGCATCGGCAGGGTTTTGACACCCATATAGACGGCCGTCGTGGCGCGAGGGTCGGCGAGCGCGTGCCAGTCTAGATCGTCGGGGAGCCGCCCCTCTTTGGTGTGGGCGGTGATAAACTGCACGCGCCTGGCGAGATCGCGTTCCGTCAGCGAAATTCCGGCGGCGGCCGCGGCGCCGGAAGCAGCGGTGACACCGGGCACGATCTCAAAGGGAATGCCCGCCGCGCGCAGCGCCTCGATCTCCTCATTAGCCCGGCCGAAGATCGTGGGATCGCCGCCCTTGAGGCGCACGACTTTTTTGCCCTCGCGGGCGAGCTTCACCAGAAGCGCGCTGATTTCATCCTGCCCGCAGGAAGGCTTGTGGCCGCGTTTACCGACGGTGATCCGCGCCGCCTCGCGCCGCGCCATCTCGACGATGGTGGGGGGGACGAGATCATCGAACAGCACCACGTCAGCCGATTGCAGGACGCGCACGGCTTTCAGAGTGAGGAGTTCGGGGTCACCCGGGCCCGCGCCGACGAGAAGGACGGTGCCGAGTTTTCCGGCGCCAGGCTGACGCGTGCGGTCCAGTAGCTCATTCCGAATCGCCTCCGAGGGCGTTTCGGTCGGGCGCGTGAAGGCCTCCCGCGTAAACGCCTCCCAAAAAGAGCGGCGGCCGCGGAAATCAAGATCGAGCGCTTGCACGGCCGGGCGCCAGATCCGCGCCGCCTCTGCCCAGCCGGCAAAGCCTGCCGGAAGCAGCGTCTCGATCTGCGTCCGCACCGCCTGGCCGAAAACCGGCGCGGCGCCGGCGGTTGAAATCCCGATCACCAGGGGCGAGCGATTGACGATCGAGCCGAACTGGAAGTCGCAGAGCGCCGGGCGATCGACGATGTTGACTGGCACGCCGGCCCGGTGCGCAGCAGCACGGAACGAAACCGCCGCCGCATCGGAGCCGAATTCACCGACGGCCAGGGTTGCGCCACGAAAATCGGCATCGATCCACGCCCGATGTTGCCAGCGCACGCGGTCGCCGAGCGCAAATTGCGCGAGATCGGCCTCGCGAAACTCACCAAAAAGATCGACGCGTGCGCCGGCGGCCTGCAGAACCTCGGCCTTCCACAGCGCCCCGGCCGACGAGCCGGCGAGGATGACGCGCCGGTCCTCCAGCATGAAGAAGACTGGCAGCGTCGCGAGGTCGCCGATGCGGCTTGCACCGAGGCTTCCGGGGCGCCGCCGCACGTCTTCACGCGGGACGGCGGTATCTTCGGGCGACAGCATCGCAAAATGTCCAGCAAGACAGATGCCGTCTACTTGAGGATTGGGAGCCCTCCTGTCGAGCCCACCAAGTTCAGGCGGGCGGCGCGACTAGGGCGAACATCGCCCCTTGCGGATCGAGGCACTGCACGATCCAGCTGCCGCCGGGAACCTCCATCGGGCCGTTGATGATCTGCCCACCTGCGTCTTTCACGCGAGTTTCCGCGGCACGGATCTCCGGCACATTGAAATAGTAGAGCCAGAACGGCTTCGGCGATTGCGGCATTTTCGTCATCATGCCGCCGACAGGCACGCCGTTCACCGCGAACAGCTGGTAGACGCCCATTTCACCCATGGGCATCGCGTCCGCTTTCGTCCAGCCGAACATGCCGGAGTAAAACTCGAAGCCTTTCACGCCATCAACCGCATGCAGTTCGTGCCATCCCGCATGGCCCGGCGTCCCCGCCGCTACGGCAGGCGGTGGCGTCCCCGCGCCCTTGAACAAGGCGAACATGATTCCTTGCGGATCGGCAACGATGGCAAAGCGCCCGACACCCGGAATGTCGGCAGGCTCGCGATGAATCGCGCCGCCTTTGTCTTTGACCCGCTTGGCGTAGCCATCGACATCATCGACGCCGATATAGCCGATCCAGCCCGGCCGCGCGCCAGCGTCAGAGGCGTCCTGCGGGATGGGCATCAGTCCCGCGACATGTATCTCGCCGGGCCCGAGCAGCGTGTAAGATTGACCGGGCATACCGGCGTCTTTCGCACTCCATCCGATCACGTTGCGATAGAAAGATTCTGCCGCCTTTGTGTCGGTTGTCATCAGTTCATACCAGACGAATTTGCCGTAACCTGCCATTGCCGGTCTCCTTTTGGGTGAGTTCAGTCGTCGAGCGCCGATAGGCGAGCGTCAGAAAATCATTGCCGACCTTGGTGTCGTTTGGACGGGCACGGCCGGACGCAGCGCGGCGCCAATGCGCCCGAGCTGCGCGTCCGCAAGGCCGCCGGATGTTCTCATGATGGCTCGGGATACGAACTGATCAGGCTGCTGTCGACACGCGCGAAGGCGGCGTGCCGTACTCGTCGTGCCGGCGCACGAAATCCATCGTGCTCTTCTCGTTGCGCCCTTTAGGTGCGCGGTCGAGAACCATCAATGTGCCGATGAGTTCTTCAAGTCCGCGCGTATAGCTCGAATAGGTGTGGTACACGTTGCCTGCTTCGTCTTTGTAGAAAGCGCTAAGGCCCGGCTGCTCCTCCGATGCCTCGGATGACTCGAGCTTGGCGAAGTTATATTCGGCCCTACCCTGCGCGATTTCTTCCTTGTCGAACGAGACATGGAAATCGTAATTGAAGTCATTTTCCGACGACGACACCCAGGGGAAACGCCAGCCCATGCGTTTCTTATAGGCGGCGATCTCGGTGAGCGGTGCACGCGAGACCGCCGTCAGCGTCACATCATGATGCTCGAGATGCGGCAGCGCGCCGTCGAAGTGATCCGAGACGAAAGAGCAGCCGGGGCAGCCCGCCGCCCAGCCAGGGCCGAGCATGAAGTGGTAGATGATGAGCTGACCGCGGCCCTCGAAGAGCTCCGCCAGCGTTTTCTTGCCCGCGGGCGTGTCGAAGACGTAATCCTTCTCGAGCTTGACCCAGGGAAGCGCCAGGCGCTCGGCATTGATCTCGTCGCGCAGATGCGTCGCTTGCTTCTCCTTGAGGAGGAGCGCCTTTCGCGCGGCCAGCCATTCGTCCCGAGACACGACCTTATTGAGCATCGGTGAAGCTCCGCTCACGTTTTTGCTTGACGTGTTACGTTGATATCAACATAAATGTGGCATGTCAAAGGCGGAGCCTATCCCATTCGAGATGAGCCACCATGTTCGGGATGCATGTCTCTGCCTGCATGTGCAGCGCACGGCGCGCGCACTTGCGCGGCGCTTCGACGAGGCGTTTCGCCCGCTCGATCTGACAAGCGGACAATTTTCGCTGCTCGTTTCGCTGAACCGGCCTAACCCGCCGAATATTGGCTCGGTCGCCTCGCTTCTAGCGATGGATCGCACGACGCTGACCGCCGCCCTGAAGCCGCTCGAGCGCCGCGGTCTCATTGACGTGCGCATCGATGCGAAAGATCGCCGCACGCGGCTGCTCAAACTGACGCGAAAAGGACGCACGCTGCTTTCGCGCGCGGTTCCGATCTGGAAATCGACGCATACTGGGCTTGAGAAGCAGCTTGCAAATGCCGATCCCGAGCGCCTCAGAAGCGATCTCCACGTGCTTTCTGGATCAGGAAATTCGGGTTGAACTTGGCCGAGTGGCAAAGAACCGTCATCAGTGAAAAACGCCAGAAGGCGCGCGCGATGCGCAGCCCGATTTCAGCAAGCGACAGTGAAAAAATCCCGAGCGCATGATTGAGGAGATGCAGTCCGACATAGGCGAAGAGCACCAAGCCCGAAAACAGGTGCAATCGGCGAAGGAGAATGAAGCGACCAGGCCCATCGCCGCAACTATTCGGCCGGATGCTCGGCAACAAATTCTTTGGTAGCTGTTACGAGCAGCTCTATAGCCGGGTCGCCGTCCTGAGTATGTGGTTTCGGCCGGGCAGGCCGATGAATCTGGCACCCGGAATGGCGCCTGCTAATTCGACACCCAATTGAAACGGGACCGCATTGTCCTCTCGGCAATGAAGCACGAGTGTAGGATGCCGCAGGCTTGGAAGCATTTGCCGAATATCCAAGTTAGCTACAGTCTCAAAATAACGGGCGGCGCATTCTGCCGACGTAGCCTTGCGCTCACCTCCCAGTGAAAGCCGGCGCACGCTTCTCGACGAAATGCGCCACGCCTTCCTTGAAATCCTCCGAGGCGAAGCTGCCTCCCATGTCCTTGTCGGCTGATTCGATCGCCTCGCCGAGCGTCTGAAATTGCGCGTTCCAGATTTCACGCTTCATCTCGCGCAACGAGCGCGGCGAGACTTCGCTCGCCAGCATCTTGGCGTAAGCCAGCACCTCACCCTCGAATGTCTCCGCCGGATACACGCGGCTGACGAGACCGATCGCGTGCGCTTCCGCCGCGGCGACGCGCCGCGCCGAAAACAGGAGGTCGGCGGCATCGGCGAGGCCGACAAGCCTTGGCAAAAGCCAGCTGATCCCGTGCTCGGCGATCAGACCGCGGCGCGAGAACGCGGTCATGAACACCGCGCTCTCCGAGGCAAAGCGCATGTCGGCATAAAGCGCGATGACCATGCCGAGACCGGCGCAGGGGCCGTTCACTGCGGCGATGATCGGCTTCGGCACAGCGGGAAAATAGGAATATGTCCGCTGAAAGCTCGGATGCGCGTTTTTGTCGAAGGGCTCTTCCGGCGCCCGTTCGCGCCGCTCGCCCGATTGGATGCCCTGCAACGCGCTCATATCGGCGCCGGCGCAGAAGCCGCGGCCGGCGCCGGTCAGCACGATGACACGCACATCCGGGTCGCCGCTTGCCGCGCGCATCGCGGCTTTGACTTCCGCGTGCATGACCGGGGTCCATGCGTTCAGCCGCTCCGGTCGGTTCAGCGTGACGACCGCCACTCTGTCCTCGACCCGATACAAAATCTCAGCATAAGCCATCGTGCGCTCCCTCTTCGTGGCGTAAGCTTATCGCGCGCGTGTCGCCAAAGGGAGAGCCAGATGTTTCAGGATTTGCGTTTCGAGACGCTGATCTGCGACATGCCGCGTCCGCGCGCCGGGCGGATCATTCTCAATCGGCCGCAGGCAATGAACGCCTACACGTTCGCGATGTGCGGCGAGCTGCAGGCGGCGATATCAGCGTTCCGCGAGGACGACGAGTTGCTCGTCCTGATCCTCACCGGCGCGGGGAATCGCGCCTTCTGCACCGGCGGCGACATCGGCGGGAGCGACGAGGGACATCGCGAGGCCGTCGCCGCCGCGCCGATGGGCCGCGGCCGCGAAATGCGCGATGGCATGCAAGCGGTCGTGCTGGCGCTGACGCAGCTCGACAAGCCTGCTGTCGCGATGGTGCGCGGGTTCGCCGTTGCCGGCGGTCTGGCGCTGGCGCTCGCCTGCGATTTCCGTTTTGCCGCGCAGTCAGCGCGGCTCGGCGACACGAGCAACAAGGTCGCCCTGTTGCCGGACGAAGGCGGCGCTTGGCTTTTCCCGCGCGCGATGGGGCTCGACCGCGCGCTGAAAATGACGCTGCTGCACGAAATCTACGACGCCGCGACAGCGATGAGCCTCGGGCTCGTCACCGAAGTCGCTGCCGACGCGGATCTGGAGGCGCGCACCTTCGCCTTCTGCGATGCGCTCGCCACGAAAGCGCCGCTCGCCGTGCGCCTCACCAAGATGATGATGTCGCGCGCGCAGGACATTACGCTGGCGCAGTCGATGACGGACGCGCAGCTCGCGGTTCACATCGCCAATCCGAGCGACGACGTGCGCGAGGGCGTCGCCGCCTTCCGCGAGAAGCGAACGCCCAAATTTTCCGGGCGGTAGAGGGGGATCAGCGGCCGCCAAGCCGGACCTTTGCCGCACCGCAACACGGTGCTATAGCGACCGCAAATCGCTCCTTCCAGCCGCCCAGACAGGTTCTCGCACATGACCAAGATCAAAGTTGCCAATCCGGTCGTGGAACTCGACGGCGACGAGATGACCCGGATCATCTGGCAAGCGATCAAGGAGAAGCTCATTCATCCCTATCTCGACGTCGATCTTAGATATTACGATCTCGGCATCGAGAAGCGTGACGAAACCAACGACCAGATCACGATCGACGCGGCCAATGCGATCAAGAAACATGGCGTCGGCGTGAAATGCGCGACGATCACGCCGGACGAGGCGCGCGTGAAGGAGTTCGGCCTAAAAGAAATGTGGCGCTCGCCAAACGGCACGATCCGCAACATTTTAGGCGGCGTCATCTTTCGCGAGCCTATCATTTGCCAGAACGTGCCGCGTCTCGTGCCGGGCTGGACCAAGCCTTTCGTCATCGGCCGCCACGCCTACGGCGATCAATATCGCGCCACCGATTTCAAAGTGCCCGGTAAGGGCCGGCTGACGATCAAGTTCGAGGGCGAGGACGGCACGGTGATCGAAAAGGAGGTTTTCAAGTTCGAGGAGCCCGGCGTTGCGCTGTCGATGTACAATCTCGACCAGTCGATCCGCGATTTCGCCCGCGCTTCGATGAATTATGGACTGAACCGCAAATACCCGGTCTATCTCTCGACCAAGAACACGATCCTCAAAGCCTATGACGGCCGCTTCAAGGATATTTTCCAGGAAGTGTTCGACAGCGAGTTTGCCGACAAATTCAAGGCCGCCGGGATCACCTACGAGCATCGCCTGATCGACGATATGGTTGCGGCGTGTCTCAAATGGTCGGGCGGTTATGTCTGGGCCTGCAAAAATTATGATGGTGATGTGCAATCGGATACAGCGGCGCAGGGTTTCGGCTCGCTCGGTCTCATGACGTCCGTGCTGATGACGCCGGATGGCGATACCGTCGAAGCCGAAGCCGCGCACGGCACGGTGACGCGCCACTATCGCCAGCATCAGCAGGGGAAAGAGACCTCGACGAATTCGATCGCCTCGATCTTTGCGTGGACGCGCGGTCTCGCGCATCGCGCCAAGCTCGACAACAATGCCGAACTGAAGCGCTTCTCGGATACACTCGAAAAAGTCTGCGTTGGCACGGTCGAAGACGGCCACATGACGAAAGACCTGGCGCTGCTCGTCGGCCCCGATCAGAAGTGGCTGTCAACGACCGGCTTCCTCGACAAGGTCGACGCAAATCTTAAGCAGGCGATGGCGGTCTAGACGCCGTTCAAAAGCCAGCGCTCGAGGCCGGATTTCTGCCTTCGAGCATCGCGCCGTAGCTGCCGCTCGCGACAGGCCTTTGGCTACTCCACGGCGTGTTGCCGGAGGGATATCCCTGATAGCCAAGTGACGTGGCACAGTCCGGCGGACAGACGCGAGCCGCCCGCGAACTCCGCGTCTGCGCGATTGCATGGCTTGCCACGACCACTGCGATTGCGCAGAGCGCGATCAGATAGGCCCGCATCGATCGTGCCTTCACATGTCCGGCGCTTCACTATAGCTGGTGTCGCCCTTTCTAGCGGCCAGGGCGCAGCCTGCGCGCTTGCAGGATCGAGCGTCGCTTGAGGCTTACGCCCGCCCGGCGCGGCTCACGCCTTCCCTGGCGACCGGATTGCCCGGTGCGAGCACGAGCGCACGCTGGTAGGATTCCGCCGCTTTCTGGCGGTTGCCGGCGCGCTCGTAGGCAAGGCCCAACCCCGCCCAGGCATCGGCGTTCTTGTTGTCGACGTTCAGTGCGGCGTTGAAATCCTCGATTGCCTGGTCGTTCTTGCCGGTCGCGACAAGGCTCTGGCCACGCGCCTGATACGGCGCGGCGGCGAAGGGATCGCGGTCGATCGCATTGTCGAAATCGGTGATCGCGCGAGCATTGTCGCCCTGACGCTGATAGATCAGGCCCCGGGCATGGAAGGCCTGCGCATTCTCCGGGTTGAGCCGGATCGCCTGGTCGAGATCGGCGAGCGCCTGATCAAGCGCGCCCTGCGCACGCAGGAGATTGGCGCGGCCGAGATAGGCCGGCGCGTGGCTCGGATTGGCCTGGATCGCGCGATCGAAATCGGCGAGCGCCGCGTCGTCGCGCTTGATCTGCCGGTAGGCGAGCGCCCGATTGGTGAATGCCGCGGCATTGCCTGGGTCGAGCTTGATCGCGGCGGTGAAGTCGGCAATCGCCTCCTGGTAGCGCGCGACGCGGGCGTAAGCGACGCCGCGCGTGTTTAACGCCTCCGGCGTCGGATTACGCTTCACGACGTCGGAGAGCGAGGCAAGATTGGCGGAGGCGGCATTCGGGTCGGTGTCGACGACCTCGGCTGCCCCGACGCCACGATGCGCGCTGCCGGTCGTCTCGCAGCCGGCAACGCCGACACATAGCAGGACGAGAGCGCCGAACGCAGAGCTCCGAATCAATGCGGAGCGGAGCGCTTGGTCCGCGACCTTCGGGGCTTGGCTCATGATTGTCCTGTCCGTCGCGACGGAGTCGAAATTGCAATGAACTCCAAAAGCCCAATCAATCTGGCAACAATGGGACCCTGCTCGGTAAAGGAGCAGCGCGGTCAATATTTTGTTGAGTTTAGGGAAAAGCGCACCGCTTGGTGCGCGGTGCGCCTAGCGGGCGGGGGCGCCGAGCAGGGTCGGCTTCGGCTTCATCGGCAGCAGCCCCTCGCGCTGCATCTTCTTGCGGGCGAGCTTGCGGGCGCGGCGGACGGCTTCGGCCCTTTCGCGTGCACGCTTCTCGGAGGGCTTCTCGTAGTGACCGCGCAGCTTCATCTCCCGGAAGATGCCCTCGCGCTGCATCTTCTTTTTGAGCGCCTTGAGGGCCTGATCGACATTGTTGTCGCGGACGAGAACCTGCACGCCTTTTTCCTGCCTTCGGCCTTTCGGCCCAGAACCGGGATGAACGAAAACGTGGCGCTCTCGGCGCGCCTCGCCGGAGGCGGTGCGCTTAGCAGAAAGGGGTGAATCTGTCCAGCTGGGAAGCGCCTGTTTGACAGGTCTGAGGGGGCTCGGCATTAGGACGCGCCCGATCACAGCGCGACGCCCTCGCCTAACCTTCAGGCATAGCAGGACTCTTTTCGGCCCATGTCGCGCCTCGTCATGAAATTCGGCGGCACCTCCGTCGCCACTATCGAGCGCATCCGCAATGTCGCGCAGCATGTGAAGCGCGAGGTCGACGCCGGCCACCAAGTCGCGGTCGTCGTCTCCGCCATGGCCGGCAAGACCGACGAGCTCGTCGAATGGTGCCGCCAGGCGGCGCCGCTTCACAACGGGCCGGAATATGACGCGGTCGTCGCCTCGGGCGAGCAGGTGACCGCGGGCCTCTTGGCCATCGTCCTCGAAGAGATGGGCCTCTCGGCCCGCTCCTGGCAGGGCTGGCAAATCCCGATCATAACGACGGATGCGCACGGCGCCGCCCGCATCGAATCGGTCGATGGCGGCGAGATCGTCCGCCGCATGGAGCGCTACAACGAAGTCGCCGTCGTCGCCGGTTTCCAGGGCATGCATCAACTGAGCGGCCGCATCACCACGCTCGGGCGCGGCGGCTCGGACACAAGCGCCGTCGCGATCGCCGCCGCGATCCATGCCGAGCGCTGTGACATCTATACCGACGTCGACGGCGTCTACACGACCGATCCGCGCATCGTGCCGCGGGCAAAGCGGCTCGAGCGGGTCGCTTTCGAAGAGATGCTGGAAATGGCCTCGCTCGGCGCCAAGGTGCTGCAGGTGCGCTCGGTTGAGCTCGCCATGCTGTATAAGGTGCCGACTTACGTGCGCTCGTCCTTCGACGATCCCGCCGCCCCCGGCAGCGGCACGCTGATCTGCCAGGAGGAGGACATCGTGGAGCAACAGGTCGTCACCGGCATCGCCTTCTCGCGCGACGAGGCGCAGATCACGCTGCGCCGTGTCGCCGACAAGCCGGGCGTCGCGGCCGGCATTTTCGGGCCGCTCGCCGAGGCCAATATCAATGTCGACATGATCATCCAGGTCGTCTCCGACGACACGACGACGACGGATCTCACCTTTACCGTCGGCACCGCCGATTACGAGCGCGCCCGTATCATTCTTGACGAGCGGCGCGGTGAGATCGGTTACGCCGACATCCAGGGCCAGACCGAGGTCGTGAAAAT
>JAXDNH010000031.1:0-11552 GCA_034669525.1 Methylobacteriaceae bacterium
GTCAGCGCATGGGCAAACGCCGTCTCGGCGGCGCTGCCGCGCGGGCCGATGATGAGATCGATGTGGGCGACTTCGTTGCCCTCGCCGACGAGCGACTCGCCGACCATCAGTTTGTTTATCGTGGCCATGAACCATTCCTCCCGTGTTGATCACGCGCGCCGGCAGGCTTTGCCGGCGTGAACTATCCTTGTTGACAGCGTCCGAACCCCGGACCGGTTGGCCAGATAGAGCGGTCTCACCCGCGGGCGTAACTCAACCATCCCTAGACCCTATCGGCAAGACATCGGAAAGCCGGGCGGCGAATAATGTCGCAACGGTCAAGTCGGCGCTCGTGCCAGGATTGATGCGCTTCTGCTTGAGCCGTGCATCAAAGGCGAGAAGATCGGAAAGGAAGCGGCTCGCGCCTGTCTCACTTTGCGCGCGTGCGGCGAAGACTTGCGCCTCGCGCATCACCGTCTCTGCGGCACCTGCCCCATATTTTCGCACAATATGCGTATCGGGGAACCGCGACAGAAAGGTCAGATATACGGCAAGTGCCGTTGAACCGCTCTGACGGGATCGAATCTGTGCGACCACGGGCAGCCCGGTTTCGAAGAGATCGGCGAAGTCTGTCACATATTGCCGCGCGATCATGTCGCCCTCGACCGCCTCCCGCATGGCGTCGACCAGCGATGATGGTGGCGGCTCGTGCACGTCATAGCGCGAAGCATGGCCGAGTCCGCCCGGTGAGGCGCGGGCGATTGCGGCATAAACATCCGCGGCATCCAGCGCATTGAGATTCTCCAGCACGTTCGCGAGATTCCCCCGAAGATCACGCCCTTCGAGTTCTGCGGCCCTCGCGAGAGGCGCGCAGAGGAGAAGGATACCGAGATTGGTATTGATCCCCACTTCGGCGAAGGTTTTATCGACCGCGTCGCGAATGCGTGCGCCGACCCGCGCGCCGGGTGACGCGATGGCCGGCGCAGACACTCGCGCGCTTGCGAGAAAATGGCGCGCTTCCATGTCGTGTCCTCCGGCAAAAGCGTGCACGTTGCCGGGTTTCGGCGCTTCGATCTCATCGCGGCAGGCAGCGATGAAAGCCTCTGCGATTTCCTTCGGTGTAAGCGCGCTCACGCCGTCAGTGCAGCCGGGCGCCGACCTCGAAGCGCAGCGAGAAAATCCCGCGCCAGCATGTCGGCAATTCGCGTTTGCGTCACGCTTTGCAAGCCGCGCCATCCCGGCATGCTGTTGACTTCGAGCACGCTCGCGCACCCGTCGCTCCCGCCAATGAGATCGACGCCGGCAAATTCCGCCCCGACTGCGGCGGCGGCGCGGAGGGCGAAGTCAACCTCATCTTGTCCCGGCACATACGCCTCCGGTCGCCCGCCGAGTTTCACGTTGGTGATCCATTGCGAGGCATGGCGCCGCATCGCCGCGATCACGCGTCCCCCCGAGACCAGCAACCGCATATCGGAGAAGCCGCCTCGATTGATACCCACGAACCGCTGCAGATAATAAACTCCTGCCATTTCCTCCCGCGGCGGCAGATCGCGCGCGCGGCGCACAAGCTTCAGACCGCGCCCCTGCGCGCCGAACAGCGGCTTCAACACGAGCGGTCCCTGCACCGCTTCGCGTCTGACAATCGCCTCGGCTTGCGCGCGTGACTGCACCGTCCAAGTTGCGGGTGTCGCGATGCCGCTGCGCGCCAGCAGGAAAGACGTCGCGGCCTTATCGACGCAGCGCTCAACCGCGCGGGCGCTGTTGTGCACCACGACTCCACACTCGCCGAGCGCATGCATAAGGCCGAGCCGCAGTGTGATCTCCTCGAAAGAACCGGCGCCGATCGCGCGCACGAACATGCCGTGCGGCAGGCCGTAGCCGAACCCCTTGATCGTTAGCCCGGAGGCGCGGCGCGTATCAAAGCCGCAGGCGGACAGCTTCGTCGGGATGGCCTGCGCGCCTGCGCGCGCGAACGCGGCGACGAGCTCCTTCACGTGCCAATCGATCGTGTCCGCTGCAATGGCAATGCGCAGCCCGCCTTCGATGCGCGCCGCCCGCGCCTCACCCAAACGAGGCATCGAGAAGCTCATGCGCGATGGCACCGGCGCGGAACGTCTCGCCGCTCTCCAACGCTGTTATGATCGCCACCGCCGGACTGAACAGCATCGGATCGACCTTGTAGAAGTCGCCCTCATAGAAGCGAAATACCTCGGCAAACGGCCGGCCGTGATCCCGCGACCTTATGCTCGGCAGATTCTCGGCAAGCTCGCGCGCCCGCGCCGACGGACCGTTCACGAACAGCTGCACCTGTCCGCCATAAATGATGGCGTCGTTGGTGCGTCCCATCGCGGTGATGAAATCGGGATGCGGCGGAGGCAGCGGCGCCGAGCCGAGACCGTCGACAATATCCGCCAAAGGGAAATGCAGCGCATGCGCCTTGTGCAGCGCGACTTCGAGCACGCGCGCGGTAATCTGCACGCTGCCGGCAAGGCTTTGCGTCGGCGCATAGATGAAGGCGAGGCGCTCGGTTGCGACGCCGCATTCGCGCGCGACATATTCAACCACGTCCGGCGGCGGTGGGCGCTCGCCTTCGAGCACCAGGATCGCGCGATCGGCTTTGTCGGTGTAGCCGATATCGGCAAAGACGTCTTCTTTTGCGGCGAGCGCGCGCGCCGGTCCGGAGCCAAGCGCGAAAAAGCCATCCTCGCCTTCGGAGGCGAGCTTCCAGCCGGCATATTGGCTGGCGAGACAGGCGATCACCGGATTGTCCGTGTGCGTCGTCAATTTGAACGGCGCGTGCGCCGATCCCGAATCGGAGATCGTGCAGGTGCCGAGACCGCCCATGCAAATCTCCGCCATGCGCAAACCTGCGGCGATCCCGCCCGGTGCCTCCTGACCGGCGTCGATCAAAAGCTCGCCCCGCGACCCGCGCGCGATTTCAACGCGCAGCAGCGCCGCATCGGCAACGAGCCGGTCCAAGCATCGCCCGGCAAGCGCGTTGACGCTGATCGCGGATACGCCCGTCACGCGGCGAGCTCCGGTTCATGAACCCTTTGCAGGAGGGCGCGCCGGCGCTCTTCAACCAAACGCCGCGCCGTGGGAGCATCGTCGGCCGCAGCGCGGATCGTGCACACCGGCGCACCAGCTTCGACGCGCGTACCGGCACTCTGCAGATCGGCACACCATGCCGGCCATCGCAGATCCGGCATGGTTTCGATGTCGCTTGCCGCGAATGCGATCACGCATGCCTGCGCAGCGTGATGGTGCGGCGGCTCGATCAAACGGCCGCGGCAGGCCTCAACTTGCATTTCAAACAGACGGCCTGTCCCGTCGTCAAAAATATCGAGCGTGCCGCCCGGGCGCGGATTGATCTCGAGGAGATGCCAGGTCGAGCCCTCGATGAGGAAATCCAGACTGGCGATACCGACAATTGCAGCCGCCACCGTGAGCTCGACCGCCTTGCGCGCGAGAATCGCTTGCAGCGCAGGCTCCATTGCCGCCGGCTGCACGGCGCCGGCCCAGCGATAAGGCACGCCGGGTGTAGGTGCGGTCCATTGTGAAGACCAGCCGAGGACGGCCGCCTCTTTGCCGGTTCCGACCACGAGCGCGCAAATCGGTTCGCCGGGAGCACGCTTTTGAAAATAGAGTCCGGGCGATTCCGCAGCGGAACGCGCATCACAGATGTGCCAGCCGCCCGAGCCGCCGATACTTTTCGCAACCCAGCCCTCTGGCTCGGCGGGCGCATCGAAACGAAGCGCGGGATGCGGGATGTCCAGCTCAGCGCAGAGGCGTGCCAGGGAGGCAGGGTTTTTCGCGCGTTTCACCACATCAGCCGAGCAGCCGAGTAGCGGCCATCGGCTCGCAAGGTCATCGAGAATTTCGGGCCGCTGTTCGAAACCCGCGCCACAGACAAGTCCGATCGGCGGCTCTTCGGCGGATTGCGCCAAGTCTGAAAGCGCCGCAATGAGATCACCGGGATCGGGTCCGTCCATCAGGTTTCCGCGCAGCACCCGCACCGCCTCCGCATGGCGCCGCGTATCCATGTCGCCGAAAAGATCGGCCACGAGCGGCCGGTAGCCGGCTTTGCATGCAAGCTCCGCGAGCGCGCGTCCCGACAGCGCGGCGATAAGCACGCAGGGGCGGTGATCAGGCGAGTTCACGGGCGAGGCGGAAAGCATCGCGGAAGTCGAGAGCCAACGCTTCTTTAGCTTTCACCATTCTTTTGAACAGGCCGGATTCCGTCTGGTATTTGACATTGCCGATCGCGAACGCGCCGATGCCGCGCACCTTCGTGCCGGCGATGGGCTCGCCTTTGTTTTGCGAGTCGAGCCCGCCGACCCCGGGTGGTGGAACTGCGTTCACATCGGCCGCGATCAGGAGACTGTCGGCGGCTTTTACGTCCGCTTCGGAGATTATCTGAACGCCGGCGCGTCCGGCGCAAAGCGCAATGTCACTCTTCTGCAAAAGCCGCCGGATTTTGTCGGGCGTGCTCGCGTCCGCGGCGTTGACCGACGTGTCGAAGCGCTTCCTGATTTCCCGCGCGGCCCGCTCCACGCGCGCCGCACCGTCATAGCCCGCAAGCGTCACGTCAGCGCCTTCGAGCGACGCTATCACACCGGATGTAAAGCCAACAACGCCGGTCGCGCCGTAGACGACGATCTTAGTTCCTTTGACGTCGCGCTTCCATTCTTTTTTGAGCAACTTCTCGACGCAGGCGACCATCGCCGCCGCCGTCGTGAACGATCCCGCCGGATCGGCAAAAATCGAAAGCTCGAAGGGTTTGAACAAGGCCATCTTCGCGGCATCGAGCATATCGAGCGCGAGGATCGCATCCTTGCCCCCGATGAAAATGCCGGTTCTGACCGCATCGTGTGGCGGGCGCGAGAACATCGCGTCCTGAACGAGACCGGTCACCTCTTTTGCGTCGACATTCGTGTAAGGCAGGACAGCATCGAAGCCGGCATCAAGCGCCATGTTCACGTCGAAAGGACTCATGTGTTTCAGCGGTGTGATCATGTGTAGGATGAATTTCGACGCCATCGCTCCGCCCTGGTATTTCCTGGCCCAAACTCACGCACGTGCCGGCGTGTTTTCCTCGATCATAGCGCCGCGATTGAGCCCTGTGCATATGCGAATGTCCAGACGCATCTCCGCGGCCTTGGGCGAAGCGTCGGCCACAAGTCTTTCCGCAGTCGTGTCATCGGATGCGAAGGCGAAACCGGTCGGTCCCCATGAGCTTTGACCGATGCCGGTCGCACCGTCACGGGCGAGACCATGCAGCAGGGTTTCAACCGCGCGGCTCTTGAACCGTGATCCGCCCTGCACCGGAGCAAAATAGTCGCCGACGATTGCCTGAATCGCGGAGATGCCCGCTCCGAAGCTGTTGATGTCGGTCTCGGCGAGCCCCGGTAGGACCTGCATCAGAACGCGGCGGCAGATTTCTCCAGCACGGACAGGGAGAAATTTCGGCAGCGCAGCAAAAGCCTTGACCTCCTCATCGCCGCTGACGCCCCGCTGGGAGTGATCCGACACAAGAATGACCCGCCACGCCTCGGGAAAAGCTGCATGCGCGATGATCGGTGGAATGCCGGGACCCGCGCCATGGCCGCCGTCCACCACCAAGCCTCCGCTATGAAAAAGCCCAATGCCTGCGCCCGAACGCGCGCCGCGTTGCGTGAGCAATGCATATTGCAACAGTTTCCCCGGCCGGCCGGTGAGATGGTGCAGTGCAGCGGAAAGCGCCAGGGCGAGCTGCGTGCCGGAACCCAGACCCGCATGCGCCGGGATCGCCTGCTCGACTGACACCGCAAAGCTCGCCTCGCCAGTGAAGGCAGCCGCGAGCCTTGCCAGAATGCCTCGCGCGCGGTCGGCTTCGATGCCATGCACGCTCATCTCCGCGGCGCGCCGCACAGTGACACACGTTTCGTACGCATCGATTGCCAGGCCAAGGCTGCCGAAGCGTCTGCCGAGCTCGCCATTCATGTCGAGAAAGCCGAGATGCAGACGAGCCGGTGCCCGGACAGTTACGCTATCGATCATCGCTCGTGGGGAAAGGGTGCTCGGGCTTGCTTCGCAAGGGTCCCCCTCTACACTGCGCAAAAATCATCGGCTTGCAACATCTGAAATCGCAGCGTCCCCGGAGGATAACGACATGAGCGAGAGGGCGAAGGAGCGCACCTACACGCCCGAAGAAATCGAGGCGCGGCTCAAGCGCGATCTGCCGCACTGGTATCTCGAAGAGGGATGGATCAGGCGGAAATATCGGACGAACAGCTGGAAAGGCACGTTGATGGTCATCAACACGGTCGGCCATCTTGCTGAGGCGGCGTGGCATCACCCGGATATCACCGCGTCCTATGCCTGGGTTGAAGTGCGCCTGCAAAATCATGCCGCACGTGGCGTAACCGACAAGGATTTTGAGCTTGCGAAGAAAATCGAAGACGTTGTGCACTGGCAGCCTGGCAAAGAGGGGGGAGCCCTCGAAGGAACGCCCGCGACCGATCAGCGCTTCGCTTATGTGAAATACGACTGATTTCCGGCGCACGTGCATGCCGCAGGGTGCTTGCTCTATCGACGGCCGGTCGGTGCCGCTCGCCGAAGCGGTGCGAGCAGCGGCAGATTTGATCGCTGCAAGTCGATTGAGCGTATTCTTGGTCGATGACTGTGACGTTGCCGGCGTGCGAGCGGCAATCAGGCTGGCTGAGCGCGTCGGCGGCGTGATCGACCATAGCGGGTCGGAAATCGCGCTGCGCGAACTCGATGTGATGCGCGGCTTCGGCAAGTTCATCGTCACGCCTACCGAAGCGCGCCAACGCGCAGACACGGTCCTTCTCGTTGGCTCAGGTCTGACGAAGATTTGGCCGGAAATGATCCAGGTGCTTGGCCTTGCAGAGGTGCCGCGTCTGGCGTTGCAACCCGAACGGCGGCAAATTTTCTGGATCGGAGCCGATGGTGAGGAAGAGAGTCTTGCAAACCTCGCCAATCACACGATCAGAGCCGGCAGCGAAACCCTTCCGGGTCTGATCGCGGCGCTGCGCGCCTCCAATGCGGGCCGGCACGTCGCCCTCGCCGTATCGGATAAAAATGCGCTCGATCCATTGGCAGAAGGACTGCAGCGCGCTTGCTTCGGACTGGTGGTCTACAATCCCTCATCGCTCGATGCGCTGGCAATCGAGATGCTCATGGGACTCGTTGCCGATTTGAACAGAACGACACGGTTCTCGACGCTGTCGGTTGGCGGGTCCGGCAATGCCGAAACCTCGATGCAGACCTCGGGATGGATGACGGGATTTCCTGCGCGGACAGGTCTTGGCCGAACCTTTCCCGAGCACGATCCTTGGCGTTTCGAGGCGCGCCGCCTGATCGAGAGCGGCGAGGCGGACGCGCTTGTGTGGATTTCGGGCGAGCCCAACCCGCCGGCATGGACATCGCGCGTCCCCGTGATTGCTCTGGGCGCGGAACAAGCCGGCGCGAAAAATGTGAAGGTGCAGATCACGATTGGACAGCATGGACGTGATCACGACAGCGTGGAATTTGTGCGGGAGACCCAATCCCTCGGCTTCCGGCGCGCGACTCACGAAAGCAGCTTGCCAAGCGCAGCGACGGTTCTTGACGAGATCGCCGCGTCGCTGTCGCGCGAGGCCGTCTGATGCTGACGTGCTTGCGCGGCGGGCGCATCATCGATCCGGCGAACGGCGGCGAACGCACAGGCGATCTCTTCATCGAAGATGATCGGATCGTGGCTCCGCCCGTGGGCCGAACCGCGGACCGAACTTATGACGTCACCGGCAAAATCGTCATGGCGGGCGGGATCGATATCCACTCTCATATCGCCGGCGGCAACGTAAATACCGGGCGCCTTCTGTTGCCGGAGCTGCATCCGGGACAGACGCCCTCATCTGCCAACCTGCCGCTCTCGGCCGCGCGCTGGTCGACCTTCGAGACCGGCTGCCTTTACGCAAAAATGGGCTTCACCACCGTCGTTGAACCGGCGGTATCGCCGCATCACGCGCTGCACGCGCATCTCGAACTCGCCGATACGCCGATCATCGACAAGGCGATCCTTACGGTGCTCGGCAACGACGATTTCCTGTTATCCATGCTGCGCGATGGCGAGAGCGCGAGTGCGATTGCGGACTATGTCGGGACGATGCTCATCGGTACGCGCGGCCTCGGCGTCAAGTGTATCAATGCGGGTGGCGCCACGGCGTTCAAGTACAATGCACGCGCCTTTTCGCTCGACGACGTGGTGCCGCATTATGGCGTCACCTCGCGCGCCATCGTCGAGGCACTGCAGCGTGCGGTGATCGATCTCAAGATCGCGCATCCCTTGCATTTGCACATGAACAATCTTGGTATCGCGGGAAATGTCGACACCGCGCTTGCTACCATGGAAGCTGCGCGCGGCCTGCCGCTACATCTCGCGCATGTGCAGTTCTATTCCTATGGCACCGAGGGCAAGCGCGGCTTCTCTTCCGCCGCGGCGCGGCTTGCTGCCGCGATAAACGCCGCGAAGAACGTCACCGTCGATGTCGGTCAGGTCATGTTCGGCCAGACGTTCACGGTCTCGCTCGACGTGCTGCGCCAGTACAATGGCAGCCGCAATGCGCGGCCGAACAAATGGGTGATTTTCGACGGCGACGCGAATGGCGGCGGTATCGTGCCCTATGAATACCGCCGCAGCGACTTCTACAACGCGGTGCAATGGGCCTGCGGGCTCGAACTTTTCCTGCTGATCGATGATCCCTGGCGCGTGTTTTTCACGACCGACCATCCGAACGGCGCGCCGTTCACGACCTATCCCGATCTCCTGGCGCTCTTGATGAGCCGCGACCTGCGCGCGCAATGGCTTGCGGAAATGCCGCGCTCCGTTGCGGAGATGACGACGCTCGCCTCGATCGCACGCGAATACACGCTCGACGAGATCGCCACGATGACCCGCGCCGCGCCGGCCAAGCTTCTCGGCCTCCCCGATCGCGGCCACCTCGCCCCGGGCGCCCGCGCCGAGGTCGCGATTTACGACGACGACGACAACGATCGCGCCCATACATTCCGGGCCGCGCACCTCGTTTTCAAGGACGGTGATCTCGTCGTACGCGATGGCGACGTGACGCATTATCGCGCCGGGCGTACGCTGGAATCGCGCCCGCAATTCGATGGCAGCATCGAGCGGCGGCTCGACGCCTATTACGACGAAGTTTATCGCGCCCCGCGCGATCTCTTCATGGTCCACGCCAAGGCGCTTCCGCGGCCGGACCTGTTCGAAGACGTCGGCCTCCGATCATGAATGTCCGCGGCGTCGAGATCGACGACACATTCGCGGAAGCTTTCGCGATGAGCGCTACCGCCATTATTATTACCGGGCCGACGCGGCGCTGGGCACTCAACGCCGCGCTTAGCATGACCGGCTTCGCAACCTCGATCATCGGCTGCGGCTGCGAAGCGGGAATCGACCGCGAACTGAGCGTTCGCGAAACGCCGGACCGGCGTCCCGGCGTGCGCGTGCTGATCCTGTCGATGTCGCCCGAGGAACTGCAAAAGCAGCTCGCAAATCGCCTCGGACAGTGCGTGCTGACAGCGCCGGGCTCCGCCTGCTTTTCCGGCGTGGACGGCGGAACGCGGCTCCGGCTTGGGGACGCGATCCGCTATTTCGGCGATGGCTGGCAGATATCGAAGCGCCTCGGCGATGGGCGGCATTTCTGGCGCGTACCGGTCATGGATGGCGAATTCCTCTGCGAGGCAACAACGGGCCTCGTCACCGAGGCGGTCGGCGGCGGCAATCTTTTGCTGATGGGCCGCACCTCGGAGACCACGTTGCGCGTAGCCGAAGCGGCGATCGAGGCGATGCGTGCCGTGCCTGACGCGATCATGCCTTTTCCCGGCGGCATCGTTCGTTCGGGGACGAAAATCGGCGGAAAGTACAAAGGCATGCTTGCCTCCACCAACGATGCCTATTGCCCGACACTGCGCGGCGCCGTCCAATCTGCGCTCGATCCAAGCATCGCCTGCGTGCTCGAAATCGTCATCGACGGCTTGAGCGAAGCCGCCGTCGCGGACGCAATGCGCGCGGGTCTGCGGGCAATCGTGCGGCTCGGGCCGAAGCGCGGTGCCGTGCGCGTCGGTGCGGGTAATTATGGCGGCGGGCTTGGGCCCTTCAAATTCCATTTGAAAGAGCTCGTCGCGTGACATCGCTTACGTTTAGCCTGCGTGCCGAGCCGGATCAGCGGATCGATTGCGCGCGGCTCGTGCCGCACCGGTTGGCAAGACTTGGCGCCGAAGAGATCGCGCGCATTCCGCTGAACACGACGCGCCGGAAAATCATTACGGGTGACGTGTTTCGCGTTCGCGCCGGCGATCCCGCATCGATCCGATTCGAAGGTGGGTCAGAACGTCTCGACAATATCGGCGAGGGACTTGCGGCGGGTTCAATTGAGGTCGAAGGCCTGGTCGGGAAGGCTGCCGGTCGCAACATGTCGGGTGGCCGGCTGACGATCGCCGCGGACGCCGGACCATTCGCAGGCTCCGGCTGCTCCGGCGGGCAAATCGAGATCAGGGGTGACGCCGGCGATTTTCTCGGCGGTCCTTTTCCCGGCGAGATGCAGGGCATGCGCGGCGGCCTCATTGTTGTGCGTGGCCGTGTGGGCAATCGCGCCGGCGACCGCCTGCGACGGGGTATCATCGTGATCGAAAAAGCCGCGGGCGATTATGCCGGGAGCCGCATGATCGCAGGGACGCTCATGGTGTTGGGCGCGACGGGCCGCTTGCCGGGATATCTGATGCGCCGGGGCTCGCTGTTCCTGGCGGAACCGCCGTCGCTTTCGCCGACATTCCTGCCGTGTGGCGCGTTTGAATTCGGCTTCACGAGGCTGCTGGCAGACTACCTCAAAAGCGAAAGCCGCGCCGCCGCGCGCCTTCTCAGAGGCTCCTTCGAGCGATATGCCGGCGACATGGCCGTTCTCGGCAAAGGCGAGGTTCTCGTTGCTGCAAGCTGATCAGGGCACGACCTTCGCCGGGAAACGCGACGCCTTTCTCGCAGTGGCACGTTCGCGCAAGACACTCATGGGCATCCTCAACGTCACGCCGGATTCTTTTTCTGACGGCGGACGCTTCAATGCGCCCGATCGCGCGCTTCAGCAGGCAAAAAAGCTCGTCTCAGAGGGTGCGGACATCGTCGATGTCGGCGCGGAATCGACCCGTCCGGGGCACACGCCGATCTCCGCCGAAGATGAATGGGCGCGGCTTGCACCTTTGCTCGAACCGCTGCTCGAACGGGTCGATGCGCCATTTTCGATCGACACGTACAAAGCCGCAACAGCCCGTCGCGCGACCGAGTTGGGCATCGTCGTTGTGAACGACGTCTGGGGCCTCCAACATGATGCCGCGATGGCCGATACTGTCGCGGAAGCCGGCGCCGCGCTCGTTGTCATGCATAACCGGACCGAGACCGACCCGGCGATCGACATCGTCGCCGATCTGCGGCGCTTCTTCGATCACTCGCTTTATCTTGCGCAGCGTGCCGGAATCCCGCGCGAGCGCATCATCCTTGATCCCGGTATCGGTTTCGGCAAGACGAA
>JAXDNH010000032.1:0-13676 GCA_034669525.1 Methylobacteriaceae bacterium
CGGCGGCGCGCCTATCTCCATCTTCGAATCCGGGGCAATCCTGCTTTATCTCGCCGAGAAGACCGGCAAGTTCATCCCCGCCGATCTGCGCGGCCGCACGCGCGTGCTCGAATGGTTGTTCTGGCAGATGGGTGGTCTTGGACCCATGGCCGGGCAGAATGGCCATTTCAACATTTACGCACCTGACAAGATTCAGTACGCCATCGACCGTTACGTGAACGAAACAAACCGTCTGTACGGGGTTCTCGACAAGCAGCTCGCCAAAAATGAATTCGTCGCCGGCGCATATTCGATCGCCGACATGGCGAGCTATCCCTGGATCGTGCCGTGGAAACGCCACGAACAAAATCTCGACGACTTTCCCAACCTGAAGCGCTGGTTCGAGACGATCCGCGCACGTCCGGCGGTCGTACGCGCCTACGAAGCGGGCGAGCCATGGGTTCAGAAGCAGCCGATCACGGATGAAGCGCGCAAAGTCCTCTTCGGACAAACGGCGGCGGTCGCACGAGGCTGAAGCGGCATGGTCGGCACGCCGAGGGCGCCCACATTCGACGAGAGCTTTGTGCACAAGGGCCGCGACGGCTGGCTGTTCCTCGTTGGCGGCTCGAATTCCGTCAGCTCACTCTACGATCGTAACAGCGGGTTGCTGGGCGACAGCGCCGTGCGCAAATGGGCCGACCTGATCGAACGGCGCGCGCGACGTTTCGAGCAACTCGGCATCCAGTATGTTCACGTCAACGTTCCCGAGAAGCTCACCATCTACGATGACAAGCTTTGGGACCCGCCGATCGTGGACTGGAGCCTTTCACCGGCAGTGCGCTTGCGCGACATGCTGCAGCGCTCGCCCTATGGCCATGTTTGGCTCGACCTTATCGAGCCGTTCAAGACCGCGCCGAACAAGGATGATCTTTACTTCAAGACCGACTCGCACTGGAGCGGCGAGGGCTGTTACTTCGCCTATCGCCTAATATGCGAGAGGATCGGACTTACGCCGGAACCTGATCTTCTGACGCGGGCTCACCAATCGATAGACGGCAAGCTCGATATGGGCAGCAAGTTCGATCCGCCGATCTATGAGCCGGTTAAATTGTACGATTTCAGGATGAAATCGATGCGTGTCTACCGCAATGCAATTGCGCGCTATCTCGAGACCCCGGAATTCGGAGCGGCGATCCATGTCGGAACGCATGTGCGATATCTCAATCGTACACCCGGCGCGGCGAAGAAGAAGATCCTCATCTTCGGCGATTCTTTCTCTTCGCAGCGCGGCGATGCGCTGACCGCCATGCTTGCCGAGACGGCCCGCGATGTCGAGTTCGTCTGGTCGAGCAATCTCGACTGGCCGTTCATCAAACGGGTCAAACCGGACGTGGTCATCTACGAGCTCGTCGAGCGTTTCATGACCATTCTCGCAAATGACAAGCTCAGCATCCGCCGAACGATCGCCCGGCAATGGTGGAAGGCGCAACGGCTGCATTTCCAGGCGCGCCGCCGGGCGGCGCGTCAGGTGAAGCCTGCCTGACAGGCGCGCGGACTCAGGCGCGCCGGAATATACGCTCTTCAGGGTGATAGGAACCGCAAGCCCGCGAGCAACGTTTGTTAATTCGCTTCGGCGCTGCGGCGTTAGAATAAGAGCGGCTGGAAACACGCTACAAGGCACCGTGCATCGCATGCAATGCTCGCGAGGGCCCGTATCGACATTCGTCCTTATCGTGGCCTCGCTTCTGGCGCTCGCCGCCTGCAAGCGCGAGGTCCGCAACATCCGTCCCGATCCTGCCGGCGCTGAAGCGCCGCTGACGAACGCGATGGTCGAACTCTCACCCGGCGGGACCCCGCCGGTCACCACGCGCACGAAAAAAGGCGAGGATTATCAGAGGAACGCCTATCAGCTTGCTCAGGGCAAAACGCTGTTCAAGCAGATGAACTGCAACGGCTGCCATTCGAATGGCGGCGGCGGAATGGGCCCTGCTCTCATCGACGATGAGTGGATTTACGGCAGCTCGATCGAGAATATCGTGGCGACGATTCGCGAGGGGCGGCCGAACGGAATGCCGTCTTATCGAGGCAAGGTAACGGACGACCAGATTTGGCAGATCGCCGCTTATGTCGTGTCGATGGGCGGCAAGGTGCCGAGTGCGGCGGCGCCGTCGCGCGATGATTCGATGTCAAATCTGCCGGCCGAGAGCCGGCGCGATTCGAGCTTCGAGAAATCGGAGCGGGATTGAGCATGATCCGGCGCCTGCCCTGCTTGCTTGTTTTCGCCGGTGCGCTGTCGGGCTGCCGCGATTGGCAATCCGCGGCAAATCAGGCCGGCGCCGAAGCCGAGCGCATCTGGTCGCTGACGCTCACCTTCACGATCGTGCTCGGATTGATCTGGCTCGCGGTGATGATCGCGGTTGCATTCGTGATCCGCCGTCGCCGACGTGCGCCGGTTTCGCTCAACGATGCGATGCTTGCTGATTCCGGACATCGGCGCAACAGCTGGATCGTCGGCTCACTTTTGGCTGCGACAGCGTTGACTGTTGCGATCCTGACCGCGCTGAGCTTCGTCGCGCAGCGGCCGCTCTTTGCCGGGCGCGCAGCGAGCGCAGGCATTCGCTTGATCGGCCATCAATGGTGGTGGGAAGTCCGCTACGACGGCGCCACACCTAGCGATATGTTCACGACCGCGAACGAGCTTCATATCCCGGTCGGCACGCCCATCCGTTTGTCGCTCGAAAGCGCTGACGTAATCCACAGCTTTTGGGTGCCGAGTCTTGCCGGCAAGCAGGACCTCATTCCGGGACACAACAATTCCATCGAGCTTCTTGCGCAAAAGCCGGGCGCCTATCGCGGCCAATGCGCGGAGTTCTGCGGCTTGCAGCATGCCCATATGGGCCTGCTTGTTGTCGCCGAGCCGAGCGAGAGTTTTGAGAAATGGCAGGCGGCGCAAAGAGCCGCCGCCGCTGCGCCGCGGGAGAGCGATCGCGCGAAAGGCGCGCAGGTTTTCGTGAGCAAGCCCTGTGCGCTCTGCCATACGATTCGCGGGACATCGGCGGGCGGCACGGTGGGTCCCGATCTCACGCATCTCGGCAGCCGCGCCTATATCGGCGCCGATGTCTTGCCGCTTAACGTCGGCAGCCTCGCGGCGTGGATCGCCGATCCGCATGGCGTGAAACCGGGCGTGAACATGCCCCCAGTTCATCTTGGGGCGGATGAGCTCAGCGCGGTCACCGCGTATCTGATCGGACTGAAATAATGCCCCGCGCCGCCGCTGCGATGCCCCGCCCTGCCAATCAGCGCGACACCGGTCTTGACGACGCGGAGCTCCGCGAACGGCTGGCCTACACGTGGGGCCGGCGGCCCGGCATCATCGGCTGGCTGACGACAGTCGATCACAAGGAGATCGGCAAGCGCTATCTCGCGACAGCTTTCGTGTTCCTGGCGCTTGGCGGATTGCTGGCAGCGATCATCCGATTGCAGCTGGCGCGGCCGGAAGCGCATGTCGTCGGGCCCGATCTCTACAACCAGATTTTCACCGTGCATGGCGCCAACATGATGTTTCTGTTCGCCGTGCCGGTGATGCAGGCTTTCTCGATGTATCTCGTGCCGCTGATGGTCGGCACGCGCAACATCGCGTTCGGCAAGGTCGGCGCGTTCAGCTACTGGATTTATCTCGCCGGCGGCGTGTTTCTCTGGGTGTCGTTCGTTCTCGACATCGGACCGGATGTCGGCTGGTTCGCTTACGTGCCGCTATCAGGCCCGCAATACGGCATCGGCAAGCGTGCCGACGTCTGGGCGCAGATGATCACGTTCACCGAAGTCTCCTCGATGGCGGTGGCGGTCGAGACGATCGTCACCGTGTTCAAGCACCGCGCGCCCGGCATGACGCTCACGCAAATCCCGCTCTTCGTCTGGGCGATGCTCGTCACTGCGTTCATGATCATCTTCGCCATGCCGGCGGTGATGGTCGCCTCGACGAGCCTCATCCTCGACCGGCTGATCGGCACGCATTTCTTCAACCAAGCCGAAGGCGGCAGCGCGATCCTCTTCCAGCACCTCTTCTGGTTTTTCGGCCATCCGGAAGTCTACATCATCTTCATTCCAGCCACCGGCATGGTCTCGGCGATCATCGAGACGTTCTCGCGCCGCCCGGTCTTTGGCCATGTCGCTGTCATCATCTCGCTGGTCGGGACCGGCATGCTCGCCTTCGGGCTCTGGGTCCACCACATGTTCGCGACCGGCCTGCCGGAACTTGGCGCGAGCTTCTTCACCATCATGAGCATGCTGATCGCGATCCCGAGCGGATTGCAGATTTTCTGCTGGCTGGTGACCTTGCTCACCGGCACGCCGGTCATCCGCACGCCGCTGCTCTTCGTGTTCGGCTTCTTCTTCATCTTCGTGCTCGGCGGCATGACCGGCGTCATGGTCGCCTCCATTCCGATCGATCTGCAGGTGCACGACACGTATTTCGTCGTCGCGCATTTCCATTACGTGCTGATCGGCGGCGCGGTGTTCCCGCTCATCGGCGCGACCTATTACTGGTTCCCGAAAATCACCGGCCGCATGATGAGCGAGCGCTTAGGAGTCTGGAATTTCTGGCTCGCCTTCATCGGCTTCAATGTCGCGTTCTTCCCGATGCACATCCTTGGCATTTTGGGCATGCCGCGGCGCGTCTACACCTACCAGACCGATGTCGGCTGGGATGGACTGAACCTGCTCTCGAGCGCAGGCGCCTTCATTCTGGCCGCGAGCTTTGCGCTGTTCTTCTTCAATATGCTGCGCAGCGCGCGCGTCGGTCCGCTCGCCGGCCCAAATCCTTGGGGCGCCGGCACGCTCGAATGGCTCGCGGCCTCGCCGCCTCCCTCGCACAATTTCGACCACATCCCCTTTGTCACGCACGCGACGCCGCTCTGGGCCGAACGCGAGAGCCTGCCCATCGTCACCGGCATCAGCGTCAACACGCGGGAAATCCTCATCACCACGCTTGCCGATGCGCGCCCTGAGATACGCGAAGCGTCACCCGATTCTTCGATCTGGCCGCTGATCGCGGCGATCGCGACGACAATCGCCTTCATCGCCTCGATCTTCTCGCCCTGGGCCGCCGTGTGGGGCAGCGCACTCATCGGCGTGACGCTTGTCGGCTGGTTCTGGCCGAAGAGCATGAAGGAAGACGAGGAATGAAGACGCGCACGGTCGCCGATGTTTCGAGCCTGCCGCCCTACGGCTTCGGCACGAGCGCGTCGACCTGGTGGGGCACGCTCGGGTTCTGCGCGATCGAGGGCACCGGCTTTGCCCTCGCGATCGGCATGTATCTCTACCTCGCGTTCAACAATCCGCATTGGCCGCTCGGCTTCTCCCGTCCGGTGCACTGGCCGGGAACCGTGCTGACCATCCTGCTTCTTCTCAGCCTCATCCCTAATGTGATGGTCGACCGCGCCGCGCGTGCGCACGACCTCGCCAAAGTGCGCTGGCTTCTCGTCCTGCTGACGGGCATCGGCATCCTCGCAATCGCGCTGCGCTTTGTCGAATTCTACATGCTGATCCCGCGCTGGGATTCGAACGCCTACGGCTCGATCATCTGGTTTCTGCTCGGCCTGCACGCGACGCATCTCATCACTGATGTCGGCGACTCGGTCGTGCTGACCGCGCTGATGTTTACGAAGCACGGACGCGCCAAGCGCTTCGCCGATGTCAGCGACAACGCCTTCTACTGGTATTTCGTGGTCGCGGCGTGGCTGCCAATCTACTACCTCGTCTACTGGTTCCCGATCCTGTGAGGAGCCGGACGCGGCGTTGACACGTTTCGGCGGGAGGGGCTAAGAAGCGCGCCTCTTGCCCCACTCTACGCAGTCTTGGTGCGGCGCGAGAATTTCAAGCGGCTCAAGGCTCTTCGCTTGGGGGATAGTTCAACGGTAGAACTGCGGACTCTGACTCCGTCAATCTTGGTTCGAATCCAGGTCCCCCAGCCACTCTACTTCACGCCGCGCCTGACGCCGCGGGGGTCGCGCTTTCCTGCAAATGCAGGTAACCCGGCTCGAACATCCCCGCCTCTTTCAGCCGGCCAAAATCAGGGATCGTGCACACGCCGCGTTCGATGCTGATCAGGCCGTCAGCCCGCAACTGCTGAACACTGCGATTCACATGCACCGTGGAGAGGCCGGTCGCATCGGCGATTTCGGTCTGCGTGATCGGGAAACTGAATGTCGTGCCCTTGGTCAATCCGACTGAGCGCAGGCGCACGAAGAATTCGCAGATGAGATGCCCGATCCGCGTATAGGCATCGCGGCTACCGACATTGACGATCCACTCGCGGAAGATAGCGGCATCGATGAGGGTTTCGCGCCAAAGCCTCTCGGCGATTCCAGGCTGCGCGCGAATGAGTTCCCGCAACGCATCATGCGTGATGAATCCCACTTTGTTCGGCGTGATCGTTCCGAGCGAGTGATCCATCACCTCAAGAAAGAGACTCTGCAGATCGGGGATGTCGCCGGGCACATGGAAAGACATGATTTGCCGCTCGCCGTCCCGCAGCATTTTGTAGCGGCACTGGAAACCCTCGAGAATCAGGCAGCACTGGCTTGGGCGATCGCCCTCCCGCACGATGTCCTGATCTGCCCCGATCTCCCGGATCGTAACGGGCAGGCGCAGGATCGCGTTCTTCTCTTCTTGCGAAAGAGGCGAGGTATCGACTTCCAGCCTTCGAACGAGCCGGTTCAACGGTGGTTCAAACATTCCTCAGCCTATTCCAACGCGACGTATGCCAAGCCTGACGCTGCGGAATGCCGATTGCAAGCCAAGAGAGCGATGCGCGACGATATCAACGTGTTGTCGCTGAAGCTCGCGGCGCAATGGCGGCAACTGGCCAAAGAAGTTGCTCCCGCTATGCAACAAGGACAGCAACCTCAAACCAGAGAGCGGCCCTAAGAAGCGCCTGATCGGCGCGGTCGCGAACCTCGACAGCCAGCTCCCTGCGAAGAGCGCCCGGGAGCGCGTCCTTAGCGAGATCGGTGAGGCCACGCGTTGCTTCCTCGCGCGCCGCCTCGATGCTGTCGAGCTCAACGCCTTCTTCATCTCGGATGAGATCGGCACCATCCCGTGTGTCGAAAAAATAATGTGGCATCGAGGGTTGGTAGCCGACTCTCTCGGATTCAGTAATAACCTACGCTAATTGAGGTACTTAACGGCCAACCGGATAGAGTGGCTGCACCGCGAACGAGCTGGTGTGCTCAATCACCCCTGTGATAGGGTGAAAGCACTATCGGCCGAAACTCTCGGGCGCCGGTGGCTGAGAGACGCTTGCGCTCCCGCCTTTATCGGAAGCCCCCCTATGCCTCGTTACTTCTTCAATGTGATTGACGGTGAATTCCTCGTCGACGATGACGGCACCGATTGCGCAAACATGAAAGCGGTCCGCAATCAGGCTATCACGACCGCAGGCGCCATTCTCAGGGATAAGGGCGGCCGCTATCCCGTTGGCGAGGAATGGCAGATGTACGTGACCGACGAAGGTAAAAAGACGGTGCTGAAACTGCGCTTTTCGGTAGACGAGCCCGCTTAGCCGGGAGCGTCGCTAGACTTAGATTGCCCCCGCGTCGCAAGCCAATCGCGCAGCATCGGTAGGTCGGCGTGTGTGTCGCGAAGCGGAAGGCGTAGCGCATGTGTGACCGCGCCATGCCAGGCATCGCCTATGGCGCGGTCGGGACGCCCCTTTCGCTGACGCGTTTCAGGTTGGCGAGCCCGGTCTCGAAATCGCGGCCGACCATCTGGTCCATGTTCATGAAGAGGCCGATCGTCTTCATCATGGGATGGGAGCGGCCGTGCATCGCCCATGTGACGCGCGTGGCGGGCCCAGCCGGCTCGAGGTGGAACTCGGCTTCGTTGCGGGCCTCGAACGGCTTCAGGAAATGCAGATCGATGGCGAGCCGCAGCGGCGGGCTCGTCTCGATGATCTCCATGCGGCCGGCGCCGACCTTGCGGTTGCCGCGCCAGGCGTAGATGGCGCCCATACCCGCCGGCGCGCCGGTGAAGGTGCGCTTCATCGCCGGGTCTTTGCCCTCCCACGGCGACCATTCCGGCCAGCGCTGGAAGTCGTCGAGGAGAGGGAAGATCGTATCGGGCGCCGCGTTGATGCTGGTCCTGCGCTCAACACGAAAATCATCCGGGCGGTTCTGCGCATAAGCGAAGGCCGCAATGGCGATGAGAATGATGAAGAGAAGGATGAAACCGAGAGCGGTGAGCATGGGCCCTCCAGTGCACAGCGCACGTCCGCAATGAGATCATCCGAGGCGCGGAAAAGCCAGATGAAAAAAGCCCGCCGGGTTGGCGGGCTTTTCAGACAATGAACTTGGCGAGGCGAGGCTTGGCGCTAATCCTCGTCGTCGCTCATCGGCGCAAGCGCGCCGCCGGCCGCGGCACCCGCGGGCGGATAGGGCGACCCGTACGGCGCCGGCGCATATTGCGGCGCCGCCTGCTGGTAGCCCACCGGCTGCTCGTAGCCGGGCTGCCCCTGATAGCCGACCGGCTGCGCCGCCTGCGGCGCAACCGCGGCGACCGGCCCAAAACCGTCCTTCTGGTAGATGTCGTCGCGAAACTGGACAATGCCCTCCGGCGTCGCCCAGCTCGTGATGTAGACCCAGTAGACCGGCACCGGCTGCGCGAGTTTCGCGTCGATCCGCTCGCCCGAGCGGATCGCCTCGTCGATCTTGTCGCGCGACCAGCCGGGCGTCTCCTTCAACAACCAGGTGACATAGTCCTTGACGTTCTGGACGCGCATGCATCCCGACGACACGAAGCGGAAATCGTCGCCGAAAATACCTTTCGCCGGCGTGTCGTGCATATAGACGCCGTACGGATTGGCGATGTTGATGCGCACGAAGCCGAGCGAGTTCACATCCGCCGCCGGGTCCTGGCGGAACTTGTAGTTCACCGCTTCCAGCGAATTCCAGTTGATCTGATGCGGATTGACCTCCATCCCGTCCTTGTTGATGACGCGGATTTTATTGTCGGTGAGGTAGTTCGGGTCCTTCTGCATCTTCGGGATCAGATCCTTGCGGATGATCGATGCGGGAACGGTCCAGAACGGGTTGAAGTTGATGTCGGTTGCCTTGGTCTGCATGATCGGCGACTGGCGGTCGATCTTGCCGACGCCGGCCGCATGGTGCGTGACGACCAAGCCGTCTTCGACCGTCTCGACATGCGCGGCGGGGATGTTGGCGGTGACGTAGCGGCGGCCGAGATTGCCGGAGAACGAGCGCAGACGAATGAGATTGGTCTCAAGCTGGCGCAGCCTGACTTCGGCCGGTACGTTCATCGCCGCCAGCGTCTGCTCGGAGACGACACCCGTGTCGCCGAGACCGTGACGCGCCTGGAAGCGCTTCACGCTGGCTTCGACATAGGAGTCGAAGACCGGAGAAACGCCGGCCTCCGCATCAAGATCGCCGGAGCCGACGAGGCGGCGGCGAAGTGCTACGACCGCGGCCCCGTTGGCGCCGATTTTCAGGGTGGTGTTCGGCAGGCTGCTCCAGCCGCCACTGGCGACGATGCGCTGATATTGCTGGATGGCGTTCTCGGTCGCCGCCAGCGTCTGCTGCGACAGGATCGGCGTCGTCGAGCGCGGCACGGTGAGGCGTGCATCGGCGTCATAGCGCTGCGCCCATTCCGCCTGCTCGCCGAAGATGCCGCCCGGAGCAGCCAGTGCCGCGGAAGCCGCCATGCACATCGTCGCGACGCTGAGACCGCCAAGCAGGCTACGCCGGGAGAAGGGAGAGGAAGCTTTGATCACAGGGGCTCCATACATCGTGGCGAACGCGTCCCATCCGCCTGTTCCGTGTCTTGTCTGTCGCGACGGCGGACTGAAGGCAGGCCGCCGATGAAGAGAGGGATCGCAGGTCCCTCGAAAGGATGACTTTCCTGAATGATCCGTGCTATCAGCACCGTGGTTAAGAAGCTGCGAATAGGCGGGCGTTTTTGTGGCCGCCCTACCCTCGTGACCGCCTGAAAAGCCGGCGATTCGATCTTCGCCCGGGAGTGTGGCGATCTTGCAGCGCGGGTCGGCGGATCAGGGCGTGGCGCGATAAAGAAAGGCCAGCCGCGCCGTCTCCTCGATCATGCCCAGGGGCGAACGATGATGAGTGGCCGCCCGACGCTCGGCCCCGGTCTCGAAATCATCCCGAAGGCAATGTCCGAGGTAGCGGCCAAAACGCACGATGCGCTGTCCAATGGCCATGCGCTCAGCCTCGAAACGGCGCAGCCCGGCATCGATATCGCACCCATCGCCCAGCCTGTTGGCCAAAGCGTGCGCATCGCCTGCGGCCTTGTAGACGCCGGCGCCGACATGCGGCCGTGCGACAAAGGCCGCGTCGCCAATGAGCGCGACCCGGCCCTGCGCCATGCACTCGCATTCGAAATCGTAGATCGGCTGCAGGAAGGGCTGCGGCGCCAAAGGAAGAAGCGTTCGGAATTGCGGCGCGAGAACCTGCTCCGCATGCGCGCGCATCGCCGCCACGACGTCCGGTCGGATCAGCGGCGGCGGGATCGAACCGGAATGGATCCTGCCGTGCACGTCCGTCAGCAGCGCGGACAACTCCGTGCGCTCCTCTGCGGGAATATACCAGATCAGATTGAGCCAGCGGTGGCCCCGACGCAGATCGTCGCCCGGCCCGGCAACGGGATAGGAGATTATCTGCTCGCCGGGCGGCAGGCAGAACATCATTGTCGAAAACACTTGCCCGTGCAGCTCCGCTGGAATGTCGCGTTCGCGAACAAGAGCTCGCCAGCCGACATAGCCGGCGTAAAACGGCTCCGCCTCGCGCAAGACGAAGCTTCGGACGGTCGAGCGAATGCCATCGGCACCGACGAGAAGATCGCCCACCGCACTCGTGCCGTCGGCGAATTCGAGGTGGACCCGCTCTTCATCGCCGGAAATGGCAACGACGCCTTTGCCGAGATGATAGTGCTGGGGCGGAAACATATCGCCCAGCATGTGCAGGAGCCGCGTCCACGAGGTCGCAATCTGGGGGTAATGAAAGCGCGCGATGACCTTGCCGTCGCGATCGACGACGCGCCGATCTCCGATCGGGATGCCGAACTCTATGTCGGTCCTCGCGCCGGCGTGCGAAAGCAGCGCCAGCAATTCCGGATGCGAGACGATGCCGGCGCCGCGGCTCGTCAGTTCCTCCGGAGAACGCTCGTAGATATCGACGCTCCAGCCGCGCTGCCGGAGGAAAAGGCCGGCGCAGAGGCCCGCCATCGACCCGCCGACGATTAAGGCACGGCGGGGCATGGATGTTCCTGTCCGGGATAGGCCGGGAGCGGCGGTCGACAGCGGCAAAGCGGAGGGATTATGATTGCGCCAAAGGGAGAATGCCATGACGACTTCGAAGGCCGGCGCCGATTGGCCCGATCATGTCAAACAGGATTTCCAGCGCAACGCGTTCAACGGCTGCGTCGGCGACACGCTGCTCTCCGAGACGGATAAAGTGCGCGTGTGGAAGATTACGCTGAAACCCGGTGAGCGCATCGGCTTCCATCGTCACGTGCTCGACTATTTCTGGACGGCGGTGACGGCGGGCCGCGCCCGCTCGCATGTCGGCGACGGTACGACCTACGAAGCGACGCATTATCCCGGCGAGACGAAGCACCTTCATTTCGGCAAAGGCGAATACAAGCTGCACGATCTCGAAAATATCGGCGATACAGACTTGATTTTCACGACCGTTGAGTTTTTGGACAGCGCCAACGAACCGCTGCCGATTCCCAATGCGCACAAGCTGAAGGCAGCGGCGTAGGTTATTCCGCTGCCCTGCTCGTAGTGCTCCGCCCGGCATTGACGGCCGGCATCACCTGCTCCGCCATCAGCATCATGGAGCGCCTGGCGAGACCGCGGTCGGCCCAGTCCTTGCCGGCATAGAGCAGCGTGCCGAATTCGCCGACCTCTTCTTCGAACGCGAGCAGTTTGTCGGCGACTTCGTTCGGCGTGCCGTAAATGATCAGCTTCTCGCACACGGAGTCGAGCGTCACCGCATCATCGGGCTGATCGCGATCGCTCTTAAATAGGTTGATCCGCCCACCGGTCTTCAGCTTTGTGAAGAGCGAATAATAGTACTGGCGATACGGGCTGTCCGGCCGCGTGGCATATTCGCGCGCGGTCCTCGCGTCATCGGCAACAAAGATGCTTTTGGCCACCCGCCAATTCGCGGGATCGGCGACGCGCCCGCCGCGCTCGCAACCCTCAACATATTTCGGCCAGTGGCTCTTCACCCAGGCCGGCATCAAAAAATTCGCGGAGATCGGGTCCCAACCCCGCGCGGCGGCTTCCGTCACGCCTTGTGAGAATGGCGCCACCGCGGTGACGACAATCGGCGGATGCGGCTCTTGCAGCGGCCGCGGCACGATGCCCTGGCCGATATCGGCCATGATCGTGCGCGCGGTTGAGATGTTCCAGTACTTGCCTTCAATATTGTAAGGGCCCTCGGCGGCCCAGATCGCAATGACCTGGTTGATCGCTTCGAGAAACATCTCGTTGCGATTGTTGTCGAGGTTTCCGAAAATCTCTGCGTCGGACATCAGACCGCCGGGACTAATTCCAAAAATAAGCCGTCCATCGAGCATATGATCGAGCATGGCGATCTGCGATGCGACGGTCACGGGATGGCTGTTCGGCAGATTGACCGTGCCGGTGCCGAGCCGCATCCGCTTCACGGCGCTGGCGAGCGACGCGATGAACATCGTGCAGGAGGTGATGTTCTCGGCGAGGTCTGTCGCGTGCTCGCCGACATAGCCTTCGACGAAGCCGAGCTCATCGGCGAGGAGGAAGGCCTCGCGATCCTCGCGTAGCGACGCCCGCCAGTCCTTGCCGACGGGGTGCATGGGCATGGTGAAGAAGCCGAGTTTCATTTGAGGTCAACGCTTCAGGCGGGCTTACGGCAGCGCTGCAGTAGCGCAAAATCATGATTTTGGCGAAGGCGCATTGGCTTTCCCGATTAATCCCTGCTCGGGTTGACGATTCCGGCCCTGCGCGCCTAAATCAGGCCCGACCAGGGGAGCCCCGGCAAGGGGCTGAGAGGCCGACGGGTTTTTAGACCGGCGCGGCGACCCTTCGAACCTGATCCGGGTCACGCCGGCGTAGGGATGGTGACCTATGTCTCATTCTTCCCCTTTTTCATCGCCCTCCCGACGCCCCTCCGTGCGCGCCATTGGCGCCGGCATTGCCGGGCTCACTGCCGCCTACGAACTCGCCCGCCGCGGCGCCGAAGTCGAGCTGATCGAGCGCTGCGAGGCGCCCGGGCGCGGCTGCTCCTTCTATGCCGGCGGCATGCTGGCGCCGTGGTGCGAGGGCGAGAGCGCCGAACCGCTCGTGGTCAGCCTCGGTGAGGAGGCGCTGACCTACTGGACGCAAACCGTGCCGGTTGCGCGGCGCGAGGGCAGCCTCGTCGTCGCTCCAGCCCGCGATAAGCCGGAGCTTGCCCGCTTCGCCCGCCGCACCAGCGCGCACGAGGCGATCGAGAGCGACTCCATTGCTGTGCTGGAGCCCGACCTTGCCGGCCGCTTCGACCGCGCGCTGTTCTTTCCGCAGGAGGCGCATCTCGATCCACGCGCGGCGGTGGCTGAACTGACGCGCCGCCTCTCGGCGTTGCCGAATGTCAGCCTCTCCTTCGGCGTCGAAGCCCCGGCGGACGTCACCGCAGACTGGATGG
>JAXDNH010000033.1:0-5439 GCA_034669525.1 Methylobacteriaceae bacterium
CGGCCTGTTCGCCGGCGCCCTCCTCTGGCTGGAGACTAGGCCCTGGCTCGCCGGAATGCTATTCGCGCTCCTCGCCTACAAGCCGCAATTCGGGCTCGTGATCCCAATCGCACTGATCGCCGGCGGATATTGGCGGGCGCTGCTGGCCGGCGGCACCAGTCTGGTTGCGCTAACGGCGCTCAGCATCGCGGCCTTTGGACTACCGACCTGGAGCGCTTTCCAGCAGAGCCTTGGCTTCACGCGCAGCGTCGTGCTTGAGGACGGCAATATCGGCTGGGAAAAAATCCAGAGCGTGTTCTCGGCCGTGCGCATGCTCGGCGGAACGGTGGCCGAAGCATATACGCTTCAGGGGATCGTCAGCGTGCTCATTCTCGGTGCGATCGCGTGGCTCTGGCATTCCCGCGCCGACATCCGCCTGAAGCAAGCCGCGCTTTTCTGTGCGGCGCTGCTCGCAACGCCCTACTCTCTCGACTACGACATGGTTCTTCTTGGACCGGCGATCGCGTTTGCCATCGCCCATGGCCTTGAGAAGGGGTTTGCTCCTTTCGAGAAGACGCTGCTCGCGGCAGCATGGCTGGTGCCTTTTGTTGCCCGCCTCGGCGCCAAGCTGAGCCATATCCCGCTTGGAGCAATGGTGATGCTGGCGCTGTTCGCCTTTATCATTTTGCGCGCAGGAAATGCGCTTCGCACAATGCGGTTGCCGGCATTCGCGTCGGCTCAGAACTCCGCCTGAAGAATCACTTTCGCACCCGGCAACCTTTGTGCCCGACGTGCGTTTTACGGCCGAGGTTGGACGAGCCGAGCTTGGGAACTCGGTTTCTTGGCGTGCGGAAGCGCACAGTCTGGTTTCCTTCCAGTGTTTACGACGCTCCCAAAGCGAATTGTTGGGAAAGGTTTGCCATGTCGATTGCCAACAACTTTGACCGGTCGCCGGACGCGGGTTTTACCCGCAGCTTCGATGTCGAATCCGCGCGCCGTCAGTTCCAGCTCTCACTCGTGCTCGTGCTCATCCTCGCAGTCGCTACGCTGATGCTCGGCATCATGATCCGCTTCGAGACGCCGACCTCGGCTTCGATCAGCCCGATCAAACCGATCGAGACCCATTATGCCGGCGAGAAACCGGTGCGCGGCTGATCCAGCGCTGCGCATCGAGAACGCATCATTTCCGGCGAAGAATCTCCGTCCACGCATCGATGACCTTCGTCAGGCCCGAGCCGGCCATATGACATCCGTCAAAGCGATCGAGTGCATCGAGAAGCGAGTCGCTATCAACGCCTGCTGTAAATCCCTCCGCTGAATCCGCGAGCCTGCGTTGCGCCCGGCTGACTGGATTGTCCGGTGACCAGGATTCGCCGTCGCCGCAATGCGACGTGATCGAGACATAGATCGGAGCTGTAACGCCCCACCCGTGCAGATCGCGCGCCAGCGAATTGAAGCCGGAGACATAGGCATCTTCGCTCGTGCGCAATGAAAAATCGCCCTCGCCCTGATGCCAAAGCACATGCGTGATGCGGTAATGTTTCCGCGCGTCTTCAACCGTGCTTTTCAACATCGAATGTAATTGGCCCTCGCCAATCCATTCCGATAGGCGGCTGCCGCCGACCGCGGCGGGGATGATCACAACGTTATCGAAGCTTCCGGCCGCGACGAGATTGTCGCCAACCGCGCTCCACGGCTCACCGGCAACTCCCGACGCTCCAAGCAGCGGTGATGCGGCGAGCTGGCATGTACCATCGAAATAAGCGGCCACGCCTCCGCTGCTTACCGGGAACCGCTGGCCACCCGAATTGGCGGCATTCGATTGACCAATGACAAGGAGGACCGCGGTGCGCTCTGTTTGCGCCGGACACGCGATCGCGATCTTTGCCGGATAGGCAATCAGCCGCCCGTAGGAATCAAAGTCGATTCCGACGCTGCGAAGCGATTGCAAGAGCGCAAATCTGAGGCTTTTGAACTCCGTCGCCGGCCAGCGTTGCATCGCATAGCCGTAAGCACCGAGCCAGTATGTTCCGTAAAGCAATGCAGCCAGCGCGATCGCCGCCGCGATCGCAACTGCAATTTTACCGCCCTTCAAACGATGAGCCCGCTCATCGGCTTCACGCCTATTGAATCGGGAAAGACCGAATCCGCCATCACCATCCCGCTCAAGCCCAGATGATCGGCGAGAACGCCTTTCACAACCGCACGCAGATCCGCCGTCGGCGCGAGATCGCGGTTTTCATAAAGCTGATTCGGCTTCAACCCCGGCCAATCGGCAATTACATGCCCGCCCTTGATCGCGCCGCCGGCGAGAAACGCCACAGTCCCGGTACCGTGATCCGTTCCGGTCGTGCCATTGATTCGCGCCGTGCGGCCGAATTCCGTTGCGACAACAATCGCGGTGTCCTTCCACGCCGGCCCAAGGACGCGTTCGAACTCCTCGAATGCCCCGTCCAAACCGCCGAGCAGTTGCGCGAGACGGCCCGTCGCGCCGCCTTCATTGGCATGGGTGTCCCATCCATCAAAAGCGAGCGCCGCGACGCGCGGTCCATCGTCCGCCGCAATCAGCCGTGCGGCGCCTTGCGCGGCCTGGCGCATGCCGGCCGCCGTCGCAAATCCGCCGCGCGGCGTTTTGTCCATCTCACCCGCCGCGATCTTTTCCGCGGCCAAGCCCTGTGCGAGCGCCTCACCCAGCACGGGATCGCGATGCCGATAGAGGTCGAGAACGCGGCTTGCCAGATCTTCGGTAGGCTGCGGCAATGTTTGCGGCGACCAGCCAAGAACAGGAGCGTTACCCCGCATAATAAGCGGCGTTGTCGGCCCAACGCCGAGCCCGCCGCGCGCTGCCACGCGCGCACCGCGTGGAAGCGCCGATATTGCACGGTTGAGCCAGCCCGAACCGACGCGACCCGGCCCAGAAAAACCGCTCTCGAGCACATCCTGGCCGTCGAAATGCGAGCGCTCGCGATAGGACGTGGCGACAGCGTGGACGACCACGCCCTGCCCCGCGCGATAGAGCCGCGCGAAAACAGGCATCGCCGGGTTCAGCGCGAAAAACGAATCGAGCGGGATCGCCGGATGATCTCCGGTGAGCGACAGGGCAATCTGGCCATGCAGGCCGGCATAATCCGGATCGCCGACCGGCGCGACCGCGGACAAGCCATCGAGCGCACCGCGCAGGATGATGACGACAAGCCGCGGATCGCGCGCATCCGCCGCACGCGCGAATTTCGGCAGATAGGCCCAGGCGAACAGGCCGCCTGTCGCGGCGATCAGAGCGCGCCGTGACGGTGATGGCATCTCGCACAAAAGGGTCATCGGCGCGCTCCTCTCATCGGCGCTGGACTTCCGGCGACATCAGCAATAAGGCGAGGCCCTCCTGCTTTGATTCCGCGCGCGCAATCGCCTGCCGTGTTTCCGGCGACGCCGCGACGCCGGCAATCTCATCGAGCAGATCGCGTGGGTTCAGCGTATCGCGCCAGCGCTCGGCGATTCGCACGCATATTTCGAGCCGCACTTTCATGCCTTCCGGGTTGGCCCAAGCCGCGGCCGTATCAGGAAAGCCGTTCGGACCGGGCGGGCCCCAGAGCGGCATTCCCAAAATGTTGAGCCCGCCGAGGAAAGGACCGGGATCATCCGGCATGCGCCCGACAATGCGGCCTGCAGCGTACAGGAATTCGCACGGATTGCGCATCTTGGTGCGCTCTTCGACCCACGCCTCCGGTGAATCGATCAAAGCGAGTGCCAGTGCTTTCAGGTCACCATCGGTGCTGCGGAATGTGTTCGCAAGTTTGTCCACAAGTGCGAGCGAGGGATGGTCGGCAACGAAATGCCGCGCCAATTTAAACGCAACGTGCTGCGCGGTCGCCGGATGATGCGCGAGATCGGCGAGAGCGGCGCGACCCTGTCCCGCGTCTTCCTGGTCATACGGGCGCCCCAGAACAATCTGCTCGCCCGGCTCATGCGCATTCGCGTTGAAGACAAACGTACCGGGTTCGCCGAGCTGCCCCGCACGGCCGGCAAATGTCCAGCCGGTGATGATGCGCGCGAGCGCGGTCACGTCTGACTGCGTATAGCCGCCGTTCACGCCAAGCGTATGCAATTCGAGGATTTCGCGCGCGAGATTTTCGTTGAGCCCGCGACCTGTGCGCTGACCGGCTGCCGAGTTCGGCCCAATCGAGATTTGATTGTCGAGGTAAAATAGCATTGCGGGATGACTCTCGACAGCCTGCAGCATGTCGCGGAAACGCCCGAGCACGTGCGGGCGGATCGCGTCGCGCTCAAAGGCGCCAGCGCAAATACGAACAACCCCGCCTTTCGCGGTCGAGACGCAGAAATGGTTCGTCCAAAATGCGATAAGCCGCTCGACGAAACCGGGTCCCGCTGAGAGCGCGCGCCGCAGCCGCGCCGAGGCTTCGGCGCGAAAGACCTGAACGTCTGCCGCGGGGCTGGGTTTGAATGCGGGTTTCGGCATTTCGGCTTGCATCGCCGGCGCTTCGCCGGCTTGCATGGATGGGTCCATTGGCGCGGGTGGCACAGCTTCGGCGACTCTGACGGGAGCTGGCATTTCCGCGGCAAGCCGCTCCAGCCGCTTTTGCTCCAGGTCGGAATAGAAGATTTTAAGCGCGAGCGCAGTGCGCGGCAGTTCCGGGCTGTCGAGGAGCGCTACGCCTGGCCGGGCGAGTTCCGCCTTGAGGAAACCGCGGGGGTCGGAGGCAGCGGCCGCCAAGTCCCCGTCACGCCGTGATCCCAGCCCGAAGCGGTTCAGGGCGATGAAGCCTGCCTGGATGTCCGCGGCCATCACTGCCTCCGGAGAGCGCACCTCTCTAGCATATTTTCCTCTGGAGGGCCAAAGCTGGCTCTTTGCTGAACGCGCACCGGAGTTGAACTCCGGCTTGACCTTTTAACGCAACAGACGCTCGTCTGCATGCCGCGAGATCAACGATTCTTCGGAGAGACAGACGTGTTCAGACGAGGCGGGTTCGGGCTGACATCTCCACGCTTCATCACCTTTGTCGTGTCGCTGATCCTCGTGCTGGCCGCGGTCGCGTCGCTCTATACGCGGCTGCCGGTGGTCGGCGCCTTCGTCAATTCCCACCGGTTGTGGATCGCCGTTGCCGGCTACGTCATCCTGATGCTCGGCGTGCTGCTGCGCGGCCTCTGACCGAGTTACGCCGCTTTCGCCTTTGGATTCACTTCCGCTGTGTAATCCTCTATCAGTGTGCGCGAGATATTTCCCGGCCTATAGCGATGTGGGCCGATCTCGGAAACGGGCGTCACTTCCGCGCCGGTGCCGCAGATAAAGCATTCATTAAACGTATCAAGTTCGTCCGGCATGATCCGCCGCTCGATCACTTCGAACCCGCGGCGCCTCGCAAGATCGATCACTGTCTTGCGTGTGATGCCATCGAGGAAGCAATCGGCAATCGGGGTGTGCAGCGCACCGTCGCGCGTGAAGAA
>JAXDNH010000034.1:0-3096 GCA_034669525.1 Methylobacteriaceae bacterium
GGCGCCATCTCGTCGAGCACGCGACGCACGGCCCCGTCCCCGGCCACCGCCTCGACGTAGCGAAGGATCGGCGGATAAGCGCTGAGCAGGTGCGGCTTGCCGATCTGCCGCGCCACTTTCGGGAGCAGAAAGAGCGCCGGCGCGAGCTGGCAATCGGCGAGCGTCAGATGCGGCCCGGCCGCGAGACCGCTTTGTCTCAAGTAAATCTGCAGCGATGACAGCCCGCGGATCAGGCGCGTCAGCCAAGTGGCGAAGGTCGGATCGGACGTCGCGTGCCCATCGAGCCGCCCGAGTTCGACGAGCGGCGTCGTGATCTGCAATTCGCCGATGCGCTGCAGGAGCCGCACATGCGCGCGCGCCTCCGCGCTCTCCGGCCGGAGCGGCGGATAGGGAAACTTGTCTTCGAGATATTCCAGGATCGCGGCCGATTCGGGCAAAGGCACGCCGTCCTCGAGCATCAGGCAGGGGATCGTGCCGAGCGGGTTGATCGCGTGGAATTTCGCCGAGAGCAGGCCGCCCGGCGGCGGCTCGATCTCAATATCGAGGCCTTTCGCATAAATCGCGAGTCGCACCGGTGCTGAGAAGGGCGAACTGTTTTCCGAATAAAGCCGCATGGCGAAAGCTCGTTCTGGCCCGCCCCACGGGCGGAACTAATCCCCTTTGACCTTCAGGTCCTTCAGCTTGGCGAACACCGAGTCGAGGTTGACGTCCGGCTCGGGCTGCGTCGCGGGGGCAGGCGCGGCGGTGCCGAAAACCTCCGCCTGCGTTGCCGGAGCCGGCACGCGGCGTGTCGTCACCTCCGCGGGAACGAGGGTCTGGCCGCGATCCTCGACCTGCTGCGGCCGTTCCTTGGCGGCGCGCGCGACCTCGAAATCGAGGTCGATCTGCGAGCACAAGCCCAGAGTCACCGGGTCCAGCGGCTGAAGCTGCGAGGAATTCCAGTGCGTGCGGTCGCGGATCGCCTGCAGCGTCGATTTCGTCGTCCCGGCAAGGCGCATGATTTGCGCGTCCTTGAGCTCGGGATGGTTGCGGATGAGCCAGAGGATCGCGTTGGGGCGATCCTGGCGGCGCGACAGCGGGGTGTAGCGGGCGCCGCGGCGCGGCTTCAACTCGGGCAGCCGCACCTTCGAAACCGCGAGCTTCAGCTCGTATTCCGGATCGGCCTCGGCCTTTGCGATCTCCTCGCGAGTGAGCTGGCCGGAGGTAATCGGGTCATGGCCGCGGATGCCCGCCCCGACCTCGCCGTCCGCGATGCCCTTCACCTCAAGCGGGTGCAGTTTGCAGAAGCCGGCGATCTGGTCGAACGTCAGCGACGTATTCTCGACCAGCCAGATGGCCGTCGCTTTCGGCATCAGCGGGGCGTTGCTCATGAAATTCTCCTGGGGCGGCCTGGCAAGACAAGTTTCTCGCAAGCGTCTCCGACCTGCGGTCCGGCCGAGGCAAATCCTCACTCAAGACAGGCGATGACGGGAATGGCCCCATATAGCCCCGGGGTTGCCGAAACGCAATCGGGATCGGTAGCTTGGCGCCCTGCGAAGTGCCGCTGACCGAGGAGTTTTTTGATGGCCCGTGAAGGCGATGAGCCGCTGAAGCCGGTACGCAAATTAGGTCACCAGGTCGGCGAGCCGCTTGATGCCTTCTCCATCGAGGAGCTCGATGAGCGCGTGCGTGAGCTTCACAACGAGATTCAGCGTCTGGAAGAAGACAAACGCACGAAGCTCGCGTCAAAAAATGCGGCGAGCGCGGTGTTCAAGCTGGGGAGCTGACCCCTCTCTATAAGGCGCGGCGGGGTCGTGGTAGATTGGGCCGTGGGAACTACCGAAAAACAGATGCAGGTTCTTCGTGCCCCTTCCAGCAAGAGTGAAGCTCAGGGACAAGCGACCTTTGGCATGGCGAACCTGCGTCGCAAGACGACCGGTCTTCCCTTCATCGTCTTCATCTCGCAAAAGGGGGAGGCGCGGCACGCTGCCCGCGTGAAGGTGTCGCCGGAGCCGCGCATGCGTACGGAGGATATGAGTTCGTACTCGGTTGCGCCGTTCGAATGGAAGGAGGGGCCCCGCTTATCCAAGGCCGAGGAAAAATTGCTCGGCCGATGGATTGATCTCAATGCGCGCCTTCTTCTCGACTACTGGAACGGACAAATCGAATATACCGAAGACGCGATAGATCAGCTGAGAGCTGTGTAGCGTGGACAGGCCTTCGGTACGCAGAATTAGGACAACTGCAGAATGAACGAAATGACCGCGCCGCCGCGCGCTGCGCGGCTTGTGAGCCGCGCCGATCCCGCCGCAATCGAGGCGGTCACGCGCGCTCTTGCAGCACGCTTCGGAAACCGGCTTGTCACGTCACAAGCGGTGCGCGAGCAGCACGGACATACGCTGACTTGGACGCCGAACGAGCCGCCGGACGCGGTCGTCTACGCGCAAAGCACCGAGGATGTCGCCGACATCGTAAAGCTCTGCGCCGATCACCTCGTGCCAGTGATCGCGTTCGGCACCGGCACCTCGCTCGAAGGTCATGTCAACGCGCCGCTCGGCGGCGTCTGCATCGATCTCTCGATGATGAAGAACATCCTCGCCGTTCACCCAGAAGATCTCGACTGCGTCGTCGAGGCCGGCGTGACGCGCAAGGAGGTCAACGAATATCTGCGCGACACCGGCCTGTTCTTCCCGATCGATCCTGGCGCCGACGCTTCGATCGGCGGCATGGCCGCGACGCGCGCTTCGGGGACGAACGCGGTGCGCTACGGCACGATGAAAGACAATGTGCTGGCGTTGACGGTCGTGACAGCGGACGGCGAGGTTCTAAAGACCGCGACGCGCGCTAAGAAATCGTCTGCCGGTTATGACCTGACGCGCCTCTTCATCGGCTCGGAGGGCACGCTCGGCATCATCACCGAGATCACGCTCAAACTATACGGCATTCCCGAGGCGATCTCTGCCGCGACATGCCAGTTTCCGAGCGTCAAGGCCGCGTGCGACGCTGTGATCGAGACCATTCAAACGGGTCTCCCGATCGCGCGCATCGAACTCGCCGATGCGCTGACGGTACGCGCTTTCAACAATCACGCAAAGCTCGGGCTTGTCGAAGCCCCGA
>JAXDNH010000035.1:0-3868 GCA_034669525.1 Methylobacteriaceae bacterium
GCAACGCAGATCGGCAACGACCTTTGGCGAGGCGAGACGATCGGAGAGGATGCGCGCTCGCGCGTCCTGGCGACATTCCGCCTTACATTCCGCGACATCGCCTATGTGGATGAGAGAGTCGGCGACCGCCCGATCTACATTCTTCTGGCGATGACGCCGGACAGGACTTTGCGCGTGAAGCCGCAAAACCTGATTACCGGGCTGCCGCTCAAAGCCCACGCACACGCGGCGTGAGAGATAAATGCCGGACAGCTCCTTTGAAGTCGGAATACTGGTCGCCAAGCGCAAGCTGAAGGGACCTTGGGCGAGCCACGCATGGTTGCCGTGCGGCATCTTGCCGGCAGCGCCCGCGGCGAACCCATGGACGCGGCTCTCTGCGAACGAGGAAGAGGAAACCTTCTACGCCGGCGCCTTCGAAGTGGCGCTTTATCCGAGCGAGACGGCACACTATCGTGACAATCTCGCGTCGGAGCGCCCTTCGCTCTGGGTGGCGCTGCGCCACGTCGCCGGCGACGAATATGAAATCGGGGCTGTGACCGCGAACCCTTACGAAGGCGAGTCGATGGCCGAGGGAATCGGCGAGATCGTCGAGGCAGTGCCGATGCCGGCGGATATTCAGGCCAAAGTCGCGGAGTTCTTCGCCGCTTTTCATCAAGAGCGTCCGTTCATCAAACGGATACGTGACCGCGCCGATCCCGAAGCGCTTGCGCGCGGCAAGCCTGGTCTCTCCGGCGTGAGATCGGACGAGAAATGAGCGGGGAATCGAATTTCCTCTTGCGCTGGTCGCGCCTGAAGCGTCAGGCGGAAGCCAAGCGGCCGGATCCGGCAGACACCTCATCCGATGCCAGCGATTCCGACCTTTCGACGAAAGCGGTTGAAGAGGCTCGACCGGTGCTTCCGGAACTGACGCCGGAAGAGCTTGCCGCGCTGCCGCGTCTCGAAGACATCACTCCGGACATGGACTTGTCCGTCTTTATGCGGAGCGGCGTACCAGTGAGCCTGCGCAACGCGGCGCTGCGGCGGATGTGGGTGCTCGACCCGGCGATTCGCGATCGGGTCGGCGACGCTCTCGAATACGCCTATGACTGGAATATCCCCGGCAGTGTGCCCGGGTCGGGGCCATTGCTTCCCATTGACGACGTCGCCGCGATGCTCCGCTCCATCGCCGGAATGCCGGCGGAAGAGGAAGTCGGCGCGGACCGGAGCGCGGAAGCCCAAACCCCGGTTACGGCGGCTTCCCCTGCACCTCCGCCCGCCGCCGATTCTCAGCCGCAGGAGCCCCTCGGGCTCGACCACAGTCCCCGAACCGAGGTCCAGGCGAGCGACAGGGCGGAATCAGCTAAGCCGAAGCAGGAAATACAGGCAAACGCCCCATCGCGCCGCCATGGCGGCGCAACGCCGTTTTGAATTAGTCAAATTTCCCATTGCGACGGTAGTCCCACAGCGTATGATCGCTCCGGTGGACGATCGGCAACAGGTCGCCGCTTGGGGATTGAATGCCGGACGCAGGGCTGGAGGCCGCAAGCGCTTCACGCGGCATCGGAGATGCCGCGCAGGTTTTCGCTACGACGAATCACGTCGAAACTCCCGATAATTTCCAGCACCGCCGCGAGAGCGATGACATCGCCCTGGCGCGTGCCAGCGAATATCGTCTGCTCGCATCCGTGCTGGCGCAAGCGCCGTCGCCGGAACTCCTCGGCCAGATCGCCAAAATTTCGGGTGATTCAACGAAGCTTGGACAGGCTCACGCCGCCCTAGCGGGGGGCGCGGCGAATGCAGAGGCGGTAACGCGCGAATATTTCGACCTCTTCATCGGCGTCGGCCGCGGCGAACTCCTGCCTTATGCCTCCTACTATCTGACCGGGTTTCTACAGGAGCGTCCGCTGGCGCAAATCCGCGAGGACATGGCTGCGATCGGCCTTGCCGGCGCCGATCACGTCTCCGAGCCGGAGGACCATATCGCCATCCTCTGCGAGACCATGGCGGGAATGGCGGCAGGGGATTTCGAAGCGGATCTCGCCGCCGAGCAGCGCTTTTTCGAACGCAATCTCAAGCCTTGGGCGTCGCGCTTTTTCGCTGATCTCGAAGGCGCGGCTTCGGCGCGCTTTTATCGGAACGTTGGCCGCCTCGGACGGCTTTTCATGGAGATCGAGGCGGAAGGGTTCGCGATGCTCGCCTGAGCATCGGCCGGAATGAGAAGGTTTGCGGAGCGTCTTAGAGAAGGCGGTCCAGGGAGGAACCGAATGAAACGAGACGACACGAGCCGAGGCGGGATGGACCGCCGCAGTTTCATCCGCACCTTGAGCAGCGGCTCGGCAGTCGCGGCAGCGGCTGCCGCGGCTCCGATGGTCGCGGCAACCGACGCGCAGGCCTACGATCCCGGCGCGGAACAGCGGAAGGCGCGCTACCGCGCCGACAGCGACGACGTGAAGGCTTTCTACCGAACCAACGGCTACGAGACGCTGAAGAAGTGAGGCGGCAATGCTGACGAAGCGCAGGAACGGCGACGTAAGCCGCACAAAATTCTCCGCCATCACGGCAGGTCTCGCCTCCGAGGAGCTCGACCGGCGAAGCTTCCTGCGCCGCTCCGGCTTGGCAGCCGGCGGACTTGCTGCAGTCGGCTCGCTGCAGCTCGGCTCGGTCAAGAAGGCGAGCGCTGCCGGAAGCGCGGTGTCCGGCGCCGATGTCATCATCAAAAAGAACATCTGCACGCATTGCTCTGTCGGCTGCACGGTCACCGCCGAAGTCGTGAACGGCGTCTGGGTCGGCCAGGAGCCCTCTTGGGATAGTCCGATCAATCGCGGCACGCATTGCGCCAAGGGCGCCGCGATCCGCGAACTCGTGCATAGCGAGCGGCGGCTCAAATATCCGATGAAGCTCGTCGACGGGCAGTGGCAGCGCATTTCATGGGACGCCGCGATCAACGAGATCGGCGACAAGATCACCGCGATTCGTGAGAAGTCCGGCGCCGATTCCGTCTATTGGCTCGGCTCCGCGAAATTCACCAACGAAGCCTCATATTTGTTCCGCAAGTTCGGCGCATTCTGGGGCACCAATTCCGTCGATCATCAGGCGCGTATTTGCCACTCCACCACCGTCGCCGGCGTCGCCAACACCTGGGGCTACGGCGCGCAGACGAATTCCTACAACGACATCCGCAATGCGAAGACCATGATCATCATGGGCGGCAATCCGGCGCGGGCGCATCCGATTTCCATGCAGCATCTGCTGGCGGGAAAAGAGATCAACCGCGCCAACATGATCGTCATCGAGCCGCGCTTCACGCGCACGGCGGCGCACGCGACGGAGTTTGTGCGGATTCGCCCGGGCACCGACATCCCGGTGATCTGGGGCATGCTCTGGCACATCTTCCAGAACGGCTGGGAGGACAAGGAATTCATCCGCAAGCGCGTCTACGGCATGGATGACGTGCGCAAGGAAGTCGCCAAGTGGACGCCTGATGAAGTTGAGCGCGTCACCGGGGTCCCGGGCGAGCAATTGAAGCGCGTCGCCGAGATGTTTGCGACGCAGAAACCCGCGACGCTGATCTGGTGCATGGGCGCGACGCAGCACACGGTCGGCACCGCGAATGTGCGCGCGTTCTGCATTGCGTGCCTCGCGACGGGCAATGTCGGCGCGCCGGGAACGGGCGCCAATATTTTCCGCGGCCACACCAACGTGCAAGGCGCGACCGATCTCGGTCTCGATGTGACGACGCTGCCGCTCTACTACGGCCTTGTGGAAGGCGCGTGGAAACATTGGGCGCGCGTTTGGGAAGTCGAATACGACTGGCTGCAAGCACGCTTCGATGAGGTGCCGGCGATCGCCGGCCGGAAACCGCGCAGCCGCAAGGAAAACATGGAGGCGC
>JAXDNH010000036.1:0-5800 GCA_034669525.1 Methylobacteriaceae bacterium
AGCGCGTCCGCATCGAGAAGGAGAACACGACGATCATCGACGGCGCTGGCGCCAAGAGCGAGATCGAGGGCCGTATTGCCCAGATCAAGGCGCAGATCGAGGAGACGACGTCGGACTACGACAAGGAAAAGCTGCAGGAGCGGCTGGCCAAGCTCGCCGGTGGCGTCGCGGTGATCCGCGTCGGCGGGGCGACGGAGGTGGAGGTGAAGGAGAAGAAGGATCGCGTCGACGATGCGCTCAACTCCACCCGCGCCGCGGTCGAGGAAGGCATCCTGCCGGGCGGCGGCATCCCGCTTTTACGCGCTATCAAGGCGCTCGAGGCGCTGACGAAGAACACGAAGGATGCCGATCAGCGCACCGGCATCGAGATCGTGCGCCGCGCTCTCACGTCTCCGGCGCGGCAGATCGTCGATAATGCTGGTGGTGATGGTGCCGTCGTAATCGGCAAGCTGCTCGAGTCGAACGATTACAGCTACGGCTTCGACGCGCAGACCGGCGAATATGCCGATCTCTTCAAGAAGGGCATCATCGACCCGACCAAGGTCGTGCGCACCGCCCTTCAGGACGCGGCCTCGATCGCCGGCCTGCTCATCACGACCGAAGCCATGGTCGCGGAGCTGCCGAAGAAGGAATCGGCGCCGGCAATGCCGGGCGGCGGCGGCATGGGCGGCATGGACTTCTAAATCCCACCTCCCGGTTGCATTCACGAGGGCCTCGGCGAAAGCCGGGGCCTTTTCTTTTTGCGGATGAGCCGAAGGCGCGACAAAGCCAGGATACCGCAGAGATTTGTTTGATCGGAATCAATTTGGGTTTAAGGTCTGGGCCTTAGCAGCAGACCGAAGCTGCTCCCGGCGGCGGCGACTGGACCCTCTCGCGACGGAAACCTAATGTTCTCGCATTGCTGGCGAGGCACGCGAGCGTTGCAACGATGACGGCAGAACGTCGTTCACGCACGACCACGCGCGCCGATCTGCTTGAGGCGGTTTACGCGACCTCTCCTGGTCTGTCGCGGACGCAGGCCCGCGAACTCTTCCAGATGGCGCTTGATGAAATCTGCGACACGCTGGTGAGGGGCGAATCCGTGAAACTGCGCTCCTTCGGTAATTTTGCCGTTCGTTCGAAACGCGAGCGAATCGGGCGCAATCCGCGCACCGGCGTCGAGGCGCCGATTGCGCCACGGCGCGTCGTTACCTTCCGTCCCTCTCCGGTCCTGCTCGGCAGAGTCAATGGGGACGGCCGCGCGAATTTTTCCGACGATGAGACCGGCGGCTGAACCCGGCGCCGAGCAAGCGGTTCCCAGGTTCGCATGTGTGCGCATGACCGAAAATTTACTTGCGCTTGAGCGGGGTTCTCCGGTTTGTCATTCCCGTGTTCCGCAATCTCGACACGGTTCTGTGTCGGAACGCGACCCTAGGACCTCCTGAACTGGCGATTTGATGATCGGCTTAGCCATTGCTGTTGGCGTTTTTGCCGTCGCTGCATTCGCGACGGGACAGGCCTCGGGTGAGGGACTCTATCTCCTTGGAGGCGTCGCCACTCTCTGTGCGGCCACGACCTATTTGTCGCGCCAGATTTCGAGCTTCCTTAAAATCTTTGTCGCGATCTTCTCGATCGAAACGATCATTTTCGGTCTGATGGTTCTCGGCGGGGTCTTGAGGCTCTGGCCCGATACTTACATCGATTACCTGCCGCCACAGAGTCTCGCGCTTACGGTCGCGATCTTCTCGATCCTTGTCTACAGCGTTTCCCATATCGCGGTCATCCGTAACATCACGAACATCGCCGACCGCTACTTCAACACGAGCGACAGAACGCAAGCGCGCATCTGGCCCTTGCCCGCTTATCAAACAGCGGAGCGGCGCCTGGCCGTCGCCATGGTCGTGTTCCTTGTGCTCGTCAATCAGGCGCAGGTCGGCATCACGGTTCGGCTCTCATTCTTCAATCGCGACTGGTTCAACGCGATCCAGGAGAAGAACGCGCACGCCTTCTGGGAACTGCTCTTCTTCGTCTTCACGCCCTGGGCGTTTATCTATGTCGCAAGCACGGTCGTGGAGTATGTCGTGCAGTCGACATTAGTCATCCGTTGGCGGCGCTGGCTGACCGACCACTACGTGTCGCGTTGGCTCGACGGCAACACCCATTACCGCATGAGTCTGCTCGGTTCGGACGCCGACAATCCGGATCAACGTATTTCGGAGGACATAAGCCGGTTCATCGACGCGCCGACGGAAGGCCAATCGGGCCTCTACGGCTATTCGATTCAGCTTATTTCCACCCTCAGTTCGCTGGTATCCTTCGCCATCGTGCTCTGGGGATTGTCGGCCAATTTCACGCTGCCGGGCACCGATATCCGCGTGCCCGGTTTTCTGTTCTGGGTCGCGCTGATCTACGCCGCTCTCGGCACGTTCGTTACACACCTGATCGGCCGGCCCCTCGTCAAAATCCTCTTCCACAAGCAGCGTGTCGAGGCCGACTTTCGCTTCTCGCTTGCGCGGCTGCGCGAATACGGCGAGCAGGTGGCGCTGTTGAAGGGCGAGCCTGCAGAAAAAATCTCGCTCGGCCGGCGCTTTGCGGCAATCGTCGTGAATTATTTCGATCTCATCAACACGCGCAAAAAGCTGATCGCGTTCACGCAGCTTTACGGCCAGATCTCGCCGATCATTCCTTTTATCTTCGCCGCACCGTTCTACTTTGCCGGGCGCATTCCGCTCGGCATCATGACGCAGACCGCGAGCGCGTTTGGCAGGGTGGAGTCAGCGCTGACTTTCTTCATCACCTACTATACGTCGCTTGCCGGCTTTAAATCCGTGCTCGATCGTTTGACGTTGTTCGAAAAAGCCATTGCGCGCGCGCAGGTTCTTGGGCACCAGCCGCCGCGGATCGAGATCGAGCCCTCAGCGAAGCCTGACGTCACTCTCGATCACGTGACCCTTGGCCTGCCGGATGGCCGCCGCATCGTGGAAGACGCGAACCTTGCATTTAAGGCCGGCGAGCCGACTCTCGTCGCCGGCCCTTCGGGCTCCGGCAAGTCAACGATGTTCCGCGGGATTTCTGGTATCTGGCCGTTCGGCGACGGTCAGATCGAGCTGCCGGAAGGCGCAAACATCATGCTCCTGCCGCAGAAGCCATACATTCCGATCGGCACGCTGCGCAACGCCGTCACCTACCCCGCGGAGCCCCGAACTTACAGCGACGAAGCAATCGTCGAGGCGCTGCACGCGGCCGACCTGCCGCTGCTCGCCCATCAGCTCGATCACGAGGATATTTGGGTGCAGCGCCTGTCGGGCGGCGAGCAACAGCGCCTCGCAATCGCGCGCGCACTTCTCGCCAAACCCGACTGGCTCTTCCTCGACGAGGCGACGGCCGCCATCGACGAGAAGATGGAGGCGGCGCTCTACAAGGAAATGGCGCGGCGGCTGCCGCAGACGACCATAGTGTCGATTGGCCATCGCTCGACGCTCGGCCACTTCCACGACCGCCGCATCGAAATGCAGCCCGCACACGATGGCACGTTCCAGCCACGCGATCTGCCGGCCAAAGCGGCGGAGTGAATGCCGCCACCAGCGGCTACGGTCACGGCTAGAAGTCGGGGCGTCCTAGGCGGACACCGTCAATGACTTGAAAACCTCGCAGGCTGGGCGTCTAAGGGGCTCAACAGGAGTTGCCCATGTCGAGCTCAGCCTTGCGCGCCCGCCCCTCGTCGCAGGCGCCGAACGATCTGCAAAGCTTTTGGCTGCCGTTCACGGCTAACCGCGCCTTCAAGCAGCGGCCGCGGCTGATCGCGCGCGCCAAGGACATGCACTATTACACGCCGGAAGGCCGGCCGATTCTCGACGCCACAGCGGGCCTCTGGTGCTGCAATGCCGGGCATAATCGCGAGCCGATCGTGGCCGCGATCCAGGCACAGGCGGCGGAACTCGATTTCGCGCCGACCTTCCAGTATGCGCATCCGAGCGCTTTCGAGGCGGCGTCGCGAATCGCCGAGCTTGCGCCGGGCGATCTCAACCACGTGTTCTTCTGCAATTCCGGCTCGGAAGCGGCAGATACGGCGCTGAAGATCGCGCTCGCCTATCACAACGTCACCGGGCAGGCTTCGCGCCAGCGGCTCATCGGCCGCGAGCGCGGCTATCATGGTGTCGGCTTCGGCGGAATTTCCGTCGGCGGCATGGTCAATAACCGCAAATTCTTCGGCTCGCTGCTTGCCGGCGTCGATCATCTGCCGGCGACTTACGATCGTGAACACCAGGCGTTCTCGCGCGGCGAACCGGATTGGGGGGCGCACAAAGCCGACGAGTTGGAGCGCATCGTCGCGCTGCATGATGCCTCGACAATCGCCGCGGTAATCGTCGAACCGATGTCGGGCTCGACCGGCGTGCTGCCGGCGCCCAAGGGCTATCTGCAGCGGCTCCGCGCGATCTGCGACAAGTATCGCATCCTGTTGATCTTCGATGAGGTGATCACCGGGTTCGGACGACTGGGGCATGCCTTCGCGGCGGAGCGCTACGGCGTCATCCCCGACATGATCACCTTCGCCAAGGGCGTGACGTCCGGCTCCGTGCCGATGGCGGGCGTGATCGTGCGCGATCACATCCATGATGCCTTCATGTCAGGCCCTGACCACGCGATCGAGTTTTTCCACGGTTATACTTATTCGGCGCACCCCCTCGCCTGCGCGGCGGCGGTCGCGACGCTGAACGTCTACCGCGATGAGAAACTGTTCGAACGCGCGAAAGGACTCGAGAATGTGTGGGCGGACAAATTCCACACGCTGCGCGGCTTGCCGAACGTGCTCGATGTCAGAACGATCGGTCTTGTCGGCGCGGTCGATCTGGCGGCGAAGCCGGACGCGGTCGGTGCGCGGGGCTTCGAAGTGATGGAGCGCGCCTTCCATGACGAAGGCATGATGGTGCGCCCCGCCGGCGACACGATCGCCGTTTCGCCGCCGCTCATTGTGAGCGAGGCGGAGATCGGCGAGATCGTGCAAAAATTGGGGAATGTACTCAAAAAGGTGGCGTAACGCCGCTGAGACCGCGGACTGCTCCCTCGTCTCCCTCGCCACTTCCCGAAGCCGCGAACCCCGGATTAAATCCGGGGATCCGGGACCCAGAGCAAACGCATCTGCCCCTGCACCCGGATCGCATTCGCTTCGGTTACACGTCCGGGGAGTGGCTTAATTGCAAAGCGCCGGGATGAATAAGCCAGCCAACCCTGTTTCCCTAAAACCACAATTGCCGCGCGGCTTCGCCGATCGCGGACCCGGCGAAATCGCCGCTGTCGAGCGCATGCTTGCCGTCATTCGCGAAACATATGAGCTCTATGGCTTCGAGGCGGTCGAGACGCCATTCATCGAATACACCGATGCGCTTGGCAAATTTCTGCCGGATCAGGACCGGCCGAACGAAGGTGTGTTCTCGTTCCGCGATGACGACGAGCAATGGCTGTCGTTGCGTTACGATCTGACGGCGCCGCTCGCGCGCTATGTCGCGGAAAATTTCGATCGGTTGCCGAAACCGTATCGCTCCTACCGCGCCGGCTTCGTGTTCCGCAACGAGAAACCAGGGCCCGGGCGTTTTCGGCAGTTCATGCAATTCGATGCCGACACGGTCGGCGCGCCGTCTATCGTTGCAGACGCGGAAATGTGCATGATGGCCGCCGACACGCTGGAGCGGCTCGGCATCAAGCGCGGCGATTATGTGATCAAAGTCAACAATCGCAAAGTGCTTGACGGCGTGATGGAGGCGATCGGGCTAGGCGGGCCGGAAAATACAGCGCGCCGGCTTACGGTGATGCGGGCCATCGA
>JAXDNH010000037.1:0-15206 GCA_034669525.1 Methylobacteriaceae bacterium
CAAGCTCCTCCGCGATGTCAGCCCACGGATTTACGTCGGCGGAATGCAGCCAGCCGCAGCCGAGATCGAGCGGACAGGGCTGGCCTTCGCGCAAAGTCCACGCCCGCCCGCCAACGCGGTCGCGCGCCTCGACGAGGAGCACGTCGAGTCCGGCCCCCGCGAGTTCGTGCGCAGCCGCAAGCCCAGCGGCGCCGGCGCCGATCATGGCCACATCGACCTCCGATTTGAAACCCATGCGGCAGAGATAGCGACGATCGCGGGAGAAGCGAGCCGGCGGATTGCCGCCGTCAGGGCTTCAACAATACCTTGCCCTTGGCTTCGCGGCGCGTGAGCATGCCGAGCGCCTCGGCCGTTTTGTCGAGCGGCAGGATCGCGTGGATATGCGCGTCGAGCTTGCCGTCGCGCGCCCAGGTCAGGATTTCCGCATTATTCTCGCGGCTCGCCTGGGGCTCGGCCTTGGTGAAAGCACCCCAGAACACGCCGACGATTTCGCAGCCTTTGAGCAGCGCGAGGTTGAGCGGGATTTTCGGGATCGTGCCCGCCGCGAATCCGATGACGAGAAACCGCCCCTTCCACGCCATTGAACGCACGGCGATTTCGGAATAATCGCCGCCGACGGGATCGTAGACGATATCGATTCCCTTGCCGCCGGAGACGCGCTTGAACGCCGCGCGCAGATCTTCGGCGGAATAATCGATCCCCTCATCCGCCCCGTGCTCCCTGGCGAACGCGACCTTGTCGGGGGATGAGGCGCAGGCGATGACGCGCGCGCCCATGAGATGGCCGATCTCGACTGCGGCAATGCCGACACCCCCCGAGGCGCCGAGCACGGCGAGCGTCTCGCCTTTCTGCAGCCGGGCGCGCTGCTTCAGCGCATGCAGCGAGGTCCCGTAGGTGATGAGCAGACCGGCCGCCTTTTCGAGCGCGAGCCCGTCGGGGACCTTGACGAGCTGCTCGACGGGAATGGCGATCTTCTCGCGCGCGGCGCCGAAGCCGCTAGAGCCCGCGACCTTGTCACCCACCCTGAAGTCGGTGGCATCAGGACCGACCGCGCTGATTGTGCCGGAGAATTCGCCGCCGGGTGAGAAGGGGAGCGGGGGCTTCGTCTGGTACTTGTTCTCGATAATAAGAGTATCGAAAAAATTCAGCCCGACATAGGCGATGTCGACGAGCGCCTCGCCCGGCCCGGGTGCCGGCTCAGGTACTTCTTCAAGGACGAGCGTCTCGGGCGGACCGAACGACTTGCACAATACAGCTTTCATTGGTGCTTCCCTTCCGCCCAAAGTCCGATTTTCGCCCCGTTCGGGCGGTAGTTTTCCAGCTGAGCTACCGGCTAGACGCTCACCTGTCGAGCGGCCGGGCGAGGTACTATCGTCAGATGATTCGATCCGCGACCCCCAGCCGAGCCGAACGCGTGGCGCTTCCCCGTGTCCTGCTGCCGCTTCTCCTCAGCGTCACCCTATCCTCGGCAGCTCTCGGCCAGCAACAAAGCCCGGCAAAACCCACCGCGCCCGCCGACACGAAGGCAACATCTTCGAAGACGGCCAAATCTCAAGGCAAGCCCGACGAGAAGACGACCGACCCGAAAGGCACTAAAGGCAAGACGTCCCAAGACAAGGCTCCCCAAGACAAGAATTCTCAAGACAAGAATTCCAAGGAAAAGGCTTCCAGAGACAAGGCCTCCAAAGACAAGACCGCCAAAGGGAAGGAAGAGAAGGCCGGCAAGAAGGTCGCGTCCTTGGGTGACGGCAAGCCGGTCCTGCTCGAGAACTATCATGACTGGGGCGCGTATATGGCGCAGGGCAAGGAGAAGACCTGCTATGCGCTGGCAAGCCCCAAGGAGCGCGCCCCGAGCACGGCGAAGCGCGATCAGGCTTACGTCTTCATTTCAAGTCGCCCGAGCGAGAACGTCCGCAACGAAGTCTCGATCATCATGGGCTTCGCGATGAAAGACAATTCCGACGCGAAAGCCGAGATCGGCAGTGCGAGCTATGAATTGATCGGAAAGGGCACGAATGCCTGGATTAAGAATGCAGCTAAAGAACCCCAGTTCGTCGATGATTTGAAGAAGGGCTCGAAACTGATCGTCAAAGCGCCATTCACCAAGGGCAACGTGAGTACCGACACCTATTCCCTCGCCGGGCTCTCGCAGGCGCTCGATCGCGTGCACAAGGAGTGCCCGTAAGCGGGCGGGCTTCATAGAAACACAGCCGCTTCTGCCTCTCTACCTGCCCCTGTTCTGGTTGCGCTTTTCCGATGGGCTAACCAAATCCCGCTGGGAAGCGCGTTGCGAGCGCGACTCATTTCCGGTGGCGCGTGCTGAAAAGCGGCTCGCCGCACACGACATGATCGCCTATTACCCCGGACCAAGGTAGAGACGCCCGCGAACCGATGGCCAAACGCGATTTTTACGAGACACTTGGCGTCTCCCGCGGCGCGTCCGACGCGGAGCTGAAATCCGCCTTCCGCAAGGCGGCGATGCAGTGCCATCCCGACCGCAACCCCGGGGACAAAGCCTCCGAGCTGCGCTTCAAGGAGGTCAACGAAGCCTACCAGACGCTTTCCGATGCGCAGAAGCGCGCCGCCTATGACCGCTTCGGCCATGCCGCGTTTGAGGGCGGCGGCGGCGGCGCCGGCTTCGGCGGCATGGGCGAGGGCTTCGCCTCGTCCATGGCCGACATTTTCGACGATCTCTTCGGCGACGTCATGGGGCGGCGCGGACGCTCCTCGGGCCGCGAGCGGGGCTCAGATCTCCGCTACAACATGGAGATCACGCTGGAGGAGGCTTTTTCCGGCAAGACGGCGAGCCTCAAAGTGCCGACGTCGGTCACCTGCGAGGCGTGCTCGGGCACCGGCGCCAAGCCCGGATCGAAGCCGAAAACGTGCTCCACCTGCGGCGGCCACGGCCGCGTGCGCGCCCAGCAGGGTTTTTTTGCCATCGAGCGCACCTGTCCGACCTGTCAGGGCCGCGGCGAAATCATCGACAACCCCTGCCAAGCCTGCAACGGCGCCGGACGGGTCACCCGCGAGCGCAATCTCTCGGTCAGTATCCCCGCGGGTGTCGAGGACGGCACCCGCATCCGTCTCGCCGGCGAGGGCGAGGCGGGGATGCGCGGCGGGCCGGCGGGCGATCTCTACATTTTCCTCGCCATCAAGCCGCATCCATTTTTTCAGCGCGACGGTGCCGATCTCTATTGCCGCGTGCCGATCTCGATGGTCCAGGCTGCGCTCGGCGGCGACATTGGCGTGCACACGCTCGACGGCGGCGAGTCGAAGGTGAAAATCCCGGAGGGGACGCAGTCCGGCAGACAGTTCAAGATCCGCGGCAAAGGCATGCCTGTTCTGCGCGCGCGCGACTTCGGCGATCTTTACATCCAGGCAAATGTCGAGACGCCGCAGAGCCTGACACGGCGGCAGCGCGAGCTTTTGCAGGAATTCGACGCGGAATCCTCGACTCGTACGCAGCCGGAAGCGTCCGGCTTCATTGCGCGCATGAAAGAATTCTTCGAGAACTTGGGCAACGTCTGACGTTTTCCAAGGCAACCGAAGCCAGACCGTGACGTTTTCTTGACGCTCCGACGGATGTGCGCGAGTAGAGACGAAAGCGAAGCGGCGGGGAGACGTCTTGCAGTCCAGGCATTTGCGTTCGGAGCGCCCGCGTTCGCCGCGTCTTCCTCTTGACGAGCGTCTCGCCGACGAAGCCCGCTTCATCAAACGCTGGCTCGACAATCCGAAAGCCACCGGCGCCGTCTCTCCCTCGGGGCGCTTTCTTGCCCGCGCGATGGCGAGCTATGTCGATCCGGACGCGGACGGCCCGATCATCGAACTCGGACCGGGCACAGGACCGGTCACCGAAGCGCTGCTCGAACGCGGCATCGCGCCGGAGCGGCTGATCCTCGTCGAATACGACGCCTCCTTCTGCAAATTGCTGGCGCGCCGCTTTCCGAAGGCGCGGATCGTCCAGGGCGACGCGTATCGGCTCGCCGAGACCTTGCGGCCGATCTTGAAGGAGCCCGCCGCCTGCATCGTCTCGAGCCTGCCGCTTCTGACGCGGCCGGAGCGCGGCCGGTTGAACCTGCTGCGCGACGCCTTCGAGCTGATGCAGCCAGAGGGCACCTTCATCCAGTTCACCTATGGGCTCGCCTCGCCGGTGCCGCTGACCAGCCGGCTAAGCGGGCTGCGCTTCAGGGCCGAGGCCTCGCATTCGGTGTGGCTCAACCTGCCGCCCGCACGGGTCTGGGTCTACCGCGTCGGCGAAGCACCCGATGTCGGTCTGCGACCGACGCGGGAAGACTGGCTCGATCGCCTGAGGCAGCGAGCGCGAGAAAAAGGCCGCGAGTTGCAGCTGGAGTTCGAAGGACGGTTCGAGCCGCCGCGATTGCGCCGGGCAGAGCGCAAGCGCGCCCCCGCCCTGGCGCTGCTCAGGCGTCTTGGTGACGGCGGCAAGGGCAGGCGTTGAGGGCCACGGCACAAGCCGTCCCGATGGCAGTGGCTGCCGAGATGCGGGACCGGCTGATCGTCGCGCTTGATCTTTCGGACGCCGGAGCGGCCGGAGAGATGGTCGCGCGTCTCGGCGAGACCGTCAGCTTCTACAAGATCGGCATGGAGCTGATCTATGGCGGCGACGGGTTGACGCTCGCCCAGGAACTGATCGCGGCCGGCAAGCGCGTCTTCATCGACCTGAAGCTGCACGACATTCCAAACACGGTGGAGCGCGCCACAGGCCAGATTGCCCGGCTCGGTGCGACCTTTCTCACCGTGCACGGCTATCCCCAGACAATGCGCGCCGCGAAGGCTGGTGCGGCAGGGAGCGGGCTGAAGATTTTGGGGGTGACGGTGCTGACCTCCTCCGATGACGCGGACCTGCAGGACGCCGGCTATGCCTATGGCGTGCGCGACCTCGTCGCCCGCCGCGCGCGCCAAGCGCGAGAGGCCGGCATCAATGGCCTTATCCTGTCGCCGCAGGAGCTTGGCGGGACCCGAAAGGTGGTGGGGCGGGACTTTCTGCTCGTGACGCCGGGCATCCGGCCGGCGGGCGGTGCGATCGCCGATCAGAAGCGGATCATGACACCGGGAGAGGCCATCGCCCGGGGCGCGGATTATCTGGTGGTCGGCCGCCCGGTCACTGAGGCATCCGATCCCGAAGCGGCAGCGGCTGCGATTGTTGGGGAGATGGGCGGCGCGAAGGCCTGATGGAAGCAAAACGCCGGGCGTACATCCGGCCCGGCGTGCAAGGCCCGCCACAACTCAACGCAGCGGAACCCATGTTACAGGTACTTGCTAACAATGACGGCAATATGACGCAGCCACTTCGAATCGGTCGAGAACCCGGGAGGAACAAATGCCGAAAGCCTATTGGATCGGTCGGATCGACGTGAACGACGCCGATGCTTACAAGCAGTATGTCGCCGCGAATGGGAAAGCATTCGGAAAATACGGCGCCAAGTTCCTGGTGCGCGGCGGCCCGGCGGAAACACGCGAGGGCAGCGCACGCGCCCGCAACGTCGTGATCGAGTTTAAGGATTATGCGACGGCGAAAGCTTGCTACGACTCGCCCGAGTATCGCGAGGCAATCAAGTTGCGCGAGAATGCGTCGGTTGGCGATCTCGTGATCGTGGAAGGGTATGACGGCCCGCAGCCGGGGTGAAGGACCATGCACCTCCTGGTGCGCAAGAGCCTTTGAGATCGTGCGGTCCGCGCCACTAAACCAGCGCTCCGTGGCAGTGCTTGAATTTCTTGCCTGACCCGCAGGGGCAGGCCTCGTTGCGGCCGACCTTGCCCCAACTCGAGGGATTAGCCGGATCGCGGACCATCGTTTCGGGATCGGCTTGCGCCGAAGCCGCGAAAAGCTGCTGCGGGGCAAAGTCGCCGGCGGCCATGCGCGAATTGATTTCGGCAATCGCCATATCGTCATCGCCGCTCGTCGCATCGAAATGCGAGGCATGCATCGGCGGAAGCTGTTGCGGCGGCGGGTCGTAGGCGACTTCGACCCGCATCAATTGCGCGGTCGTGAGTTCGCGCAGGCGCGTGATCAATCCGTCGAACAGTTCGAAGGCTTCGGACTTGTATTCGTTCAAGGGATCGCGCTGCGCATAGCCGCGCCAGCCGATCACCTGACGCAGATGATCCAGCGTGACGAGGTGCTCGCGCCACAAATGGTCGAGCACCTGCAAGACGATCTGCTTCTCGACATAGCGCATGACCTCGGCTGAGTTCTTCTCGACGCGAGCGGCGTAGGCTTCGTCCGCGGCCTTCTGCACGCGCTCGCGGATTTCCTCGTCGGCGATGCCCTCTTCCTTCGCCCAATCCGCGATCGGCAGATCGAGATTGAGCGTATTCTGCACCACTTCGTGCAGTCCGGCGACATCCCACGTCTCGGGATAAGCGTCGCGCGGGATGTGCTTTGAGACGAGATCGTCGATCACGCCCTCGCGCATGTCGGCGACGGTCTCGGCAAGCGATTCCTGCGCCATCATTTCGCGGCGCTGCTCGAAGACCACCTTGCGCTGATCGTTCATCACGTTGTCGAACTTCAAGATGTTCTTGCGGATATCGAAGTTGCGGGCTTCGACCTTCTGCTGTGCCTTTTCAAGGGCCTTGTTGATCCAGGGATGGATGATCGCCTCGCCCTCTTCGAGACCGAGCTTGCGCAGCATCGTGTCCATGCGCTCGGAGCCAAAAATGCGCATGAGATCGTCCTGCAGCGACAGGAAGAACTTCGATCGTCCGGGATCGCCCTGACGGCCGGCGCGGCCGCGCAGCTGATTGTCGATGCGCCGGCTCTCGTGCCGTTCCGTCCCGACGATATAGAGCCCGCCGGCGGCGATCGCCTTCTGTTTGAAGTCGGCGACCTCGGTGCGGATTTCGGCTTCGCGTGCGGCGCGTTCGCTTTCTTCGAGGCCCTCGCCTTCCGTGACGACGCGCATCTCGACATTGCCACCGAGCTGAATGTCGGTGCCGCGGCCGGCCATGTTGGTGGCAACGGTGATCGCGCCGGGCACGCCGGCCTCGGCGACGATATAGGCTTCCTGCTCATGGAAACGCGCGTTCAAAACGGCAAAGAGTTTTGACGGCTTGCCGCTGCGCGCGGCGGCTTAGAGGCCGGCCAGCGCCTTCTTCGGATCCTCGAAATCGATCTGCTTGTAGCCGTGCTCGATCAAAAACTCGGCGAGCTGCTCCGACTTTTCAATTGACGTGGTGCCGACGAGCATCGGCTGCATCTTGGAATTTGCCGATTCGATCTCGGCGACGATCGCCTTCAGCTTTTCAGCCTGTGTACGATAAACTTCGTCATCTTCGTCAGCGCGCGCGATAGGCATGTTAGTCGGGATTTCGACGACGTCGAGCCTGTAGATTTCAGCGAATTCGTCGGCTTCGGTCGCCGCCGTGCCCGTCATGCCGGCGAGCTTCTTATAAAGCCGGAACAGGTTCTGGAAGGTAATCGAGGCGAGCGTCACGTTCTCGGGCTGAACGGTGACATGTTCCTTGGCCTCAAGCGCCTGATGCAGGCCTTCGGAATAGCGCCGGCCGGGCATCATGCGGCCGGTGAATTCGTCAATGATTACCACTTCGCCGTTGCGGACGATGTAATCCTTGTCCCGCTGGAACAGGCGGTGCGCGCGCAAGCCCTGATTGATGTGATGGACGAGCGTGACATTGGCGGCCTCGTAAAGCGAGCCGTCCTTGAGGATGTCGGCCTCGCGCAGCAATTCTTCCATATATTCGTTGCCGGCCTCGGTGAGGTTCACCGTGCGCTGCTTCTCGTCGAGATCGTAATGCTCCTTGCCGAGGCGGGGGATCAGCACGTCGATTTGATTATAAAGCTCGGATTTGTCGTCGGAGGGACCGGAAATGATCAGCGGCGTGCGTGCCTCGTCGACAAGGATCGAGTCGACTTCGTCGACGATCGCGTAAGTATGCCCACGCTGCACCATGTGCGCGAGCTCGTATTTCATATTGTCGCGGAGATAATCGAAGCCGTATTCGTTGTTCGTGCCGTAGGTGATGTCGCAGGCGTAAGCGGCCTTGCGCTCCTCATCGTCGAGGCCATGCACGATGACACCGACGCTCATCCCGAGGAATTTATAGATCTGCCCCATCCAATCCGCGTCGCGGCGGGCGAGGTAGTCGTTGACGGTGACGACATGCACGCCGTTGCCGGCGAGCGCGTTCAGGTAGACGGCGAGGGTGGCAACGAGCGTCTTGCCTTCACCAGTCCGCATCTCGGCGATGGCGCCTTCATGCAGGACCATGCCGCCGATGAGCTGGACGTCGAAATGCCGCTGCCGCAGCGTGCGCTTGGCCGCCTCGCGCACCGTCGCGAAGGCGGGAACAAGAATGTCGTCGAGGGTCTTGCCGGCGGCGAGGTCGGCCTTGAAGGCGTCGGTGCGCGCGAGAAGCTCGGCATCGGACAGCCTCTCGACTTCGGGCTCCAGCGCGTTGATCGCGGCGACTTTCGGTGCATAGGTCTTCAGCCGCCGATCGTTGACCGACCCGAAAATCTTTTTCGCAAGCGTGCCCAACATCGGGAGCGGAACCTTTCTGGACGGCGCCAAATATTCGTGCGGGCGCGTCTCTTAAACCGGCGGTGCGCCGAAATTGCGCCCTGCGAGATGCGCCCTCGGCTCTCCCGGCCTGAAGACGCGCGGAAACGGGCAAAGCCCGAAATCCGAAGCCGGCGCGCAGCTTAGATGTCGTCGGGAGAGATAAGAGGGGGTCCAAACGTTGTCAACGCGAAGACCGCCGCCTTGCAAGCGGCACGCTCCCGCAATAAACCCGCTCGCGAGACGTGTCCCGAGCCCTCCTCCGCTCGCGGCGATCACATGAACCGGCGGCGGCGCCGCTGCGGAGTTTTTCATGAATTCACCTCATCTTTTCCGCCTCAGCGGCGCTGCCTTTGCTATTGCCATGGCGCTCACCCTGGCGGCGCCAGCCTCGGCCAAGGTTCTCGCCCGCGTCAACGGCGTGGAGATCACGGACGAGGACGTGAAGCTCGCGCTCGACGACATTGGGGCTTCCCTTCCGCAGCAGATCGAGGGTCCGGCGCGGGAAGCCTACATTTTGGATTATCTCATCGACGCCAAGCTCGTCGCGCAAAAGGCCGAAGCCGACAAGATCAGCGAAGGTCCTGAATTTGCGAGGAAAGTCGCCTATTACCGCGATAAGGTGCTGATGGAGGACCTGCTCGGGAAGGTGGCGAAAGACGCCGCAAGCGACGCTGCGATCCAGAAGACCTACGACGATGTGGCGAAGCAGCAGAAGCCGGAGGAGGAGGTACGCGCCCGCCACATCCTCGTCGAAACCGAGCCGGATGCGCAGGCCGCGTTGAAGCGGGTGAAGGCGGGCGAGGATTTCGCCAAGGTGGCGAACGAGATGTCGAAGGATCCTGGCTCGAAAGGCGGCGAACTCGGCTGGTTCACCAGGGAGCGCATGGTCCCTGAATTTGCCGACGCGGCGTTCAAGATGCAGCCTGGGCAGATTTCGGATCCAGTGAAGTCGCAGTTCGGCTGGCACGTCATCCAGGTCGAGGAGCGCCGGCAGAAGCAGTTCCCGCCGCTCGACCAGGTGCGCGATCAGGTGACCCGCTATGTCGTGCAGAAATCGCAAAGCGAGCTGATCCTGAAGCTGCGCGAGCAGGCGAAGGTCGAGCGTACCGAGCCGGAGAAGCCGGCCGATGCGGCAGCAAGCCCCGCGCCGGAGACGAAGACGCCGGCAAATCCGGCGGCGCCGGCGAGTTCGTCCAAATAGACGCCCTTGACGCGGCTTTAGCGAAGCCGCAAAGCCGATCCACCCGACGGCGCACAAACGTGCGCCGTCGACGCATTTGCGTCTTGAGGAATGCCGATGGCCGGCCCCGCCCCGATTTCCCCGCTCGCGCCGAAATCCTATCCCAACATTCCGGCGATTGAGGGCGTGCGCTTCGCCACCGGCGCGGCGGGCATCCGTTACAAGGATCGCACCGACGTGCTGCTTGTGCTGATGAGCGAGGGGACGCAGGCGGCCGGCGTTTTCACGAAATCCAAATGCCCGTCCGCGCCGGTCGATTGGTGCCGGGCCAAACTGAAGAAGGGCCGCGCGCGGGCGCTTGTCGTCAATTCCGGCAATGCCAACGCGTTTACCGGCAAGCGCGGTGTCGACTCGGTGCGCTCTGCCGCGAAGTTGGCTGCGGCGGCGACAGGCGCGCGAGAGAATGAGATTTTTCTCGCGTCCACGGGCGTGATCGGCGAGCCGCTGGACGCCGGCAAATTCGACGGCGTGCTCGACAAGCTCGCGGCCAATGCAAACCCGGATGCGTGGCTCGACGCCGCGCGTGCGATCATGACGACCGATACGTTTCCGAAAGTCGCCACCGCGAGCGCGGAGATCGGCGGCGTAAAAGTGACGATCGGCGGTATCGCAAAGGGCGCCGGCATGATCGCGCCCGATATGGCGACGATGCTGTCTTTCGTGTTCACCGATGCGCCAATCGATGCGCGGGTCCTGCAGAAAATGCTGTCGAAGTCGGTGGTAGATTCGTTCAATGCGATCACGATCGACAGCGATACATCGACCTCCGACACGCTGATGCTGTTTGCGACGGGCATGGCGGAGGCGCGCGGCGCGCCGCGCATTTCATCGGCCGGGGATCACCAGCTTGCCGATTTCAAACGTGCGCTCGACAAGGTGCTGCTCGACCTCGCGCAGCAGGTCGTGCGCGACGGCGAGGGCGCGCGCAAATTCGTTGAAATGACCGTCGAAGGCGCGGCGAGCGACAAGGCGGCGAAGCGCATCGCGTTTTCGATCGCAAACTCACCGCTGGTAAAGACGGCGATCGCCGGCGAGGACGCCAATTGGGGCCGCATCGTCATGGCGGTCGGCAAGGCGGGAGAAAAGGCCAAGCGCGACCGCCTGTCGATCTATTTCGGCGACGTGCGTGTCGCGCATAAAGGCCTGCGTGATCCCGGTTACGATGAGGCCAAGGCCTCCGCCGTGATGAAAGAGGACAAGATCGAGATCCGCGTCGATCTCAAAATCGGCAAGGGACGCGCGACAGTGTGGACTTGCGATCTGACCAAGGAGTACGTCGCGATCAACGGGGATTACCGGTCGTGACCGATCAGAGGTCCGACGAGCGCGTCCCGTTCTCCGCGATTATGCAGGCGCTCAGCAAATCGCCTGATCGCACGGTCTCTGTTCCCGACACATGGCGTCAAGGCCGCGCGATGTTCGGCGGCCTCGCCGCGGCGCTCTGCGTGCAGGCGGCGATTGATGAAATTCCCGATCTGCCGCCGCTGCGCTCCGCGCAATTCCTCTTTGTCGGACCGGCGACAGAATCGGTGCGGATGTCCGCATCTCTGCTTCGCCGCGGCAAGTCGGCCGTGATCGCAAGCGCCGAGATGAGCGATCAGACCGGAACGCTCGTCCGCTCGCATTTGTGCTTCGGCAACGCGCGGGCATCCGCAATTGCCTACGACGACGTCAAAGCACCGGACGTGGCTCCGCCCGAAACCTATTCGCGCTTTGCGCCACCGCCGAACAGCGGTGCGCCCGTCTTCTTCCAGAACTTTGAAATGCGCGTCGCGGGAAAGGCCATGCCGTTCAGCGGCGGAAAAGATCCGGATTTCTTGACCTGGATGCGCTTTCGCTTGGATATCGATCAGCGCGCCGAGATCGCGCCGGCCGTCGCGCTGGTCGGAATAGGCGACGCGCCGCCGTCAGGCGCCGTGCTTCTATTCAAAGCACCGGCGCCGATCAGTACCGTGGCATGGTCGCTCGATGTGCTGAGCGACGCTCCATCAACAAAGGATGGATTCTGGCTCGTCCGTCGCCGGCTCGATTTCGCCAAGGACGGCTATTCGACCGAGACGATCAGCGTCTGGAACAGCGAGCGTAAACCGATGATGGTCGCCCGCCAGAACGTGGCGTTGTTCGCGTAAATAACATTTGTTGCGGCATGCCTGCTCGATGGTACTGCCCGGGAACATTCCTGCTGCCGCACGGTTTCTGCCCGGATAGCGGAAGCCCGGCAATATGATGCATGTTAATGTCCGCCGGCTCGTGCTTGGGCGGCGTCTCGCCAATCGCGAGTTCAGCGAACAAAAGATCGGCGCCTTTGAGGGCCTGCCGACGATGGGCCTCGATGGTCTCGGCTCCTCGGCCTACGGGCCGGAGGCCGCCCTCACCGTTCTGATCCCCCTCGGCGCCGCGAGCCTTTCTTATATCGGCTGGGTGATGGCGCCGATCGTGGCGCTGCTTGCGATCCTGTTTGCGTCATACTGGCAGACGATCCGCGCCTATCCGAGCAATGGGGGCGCCTACATCGTCGCCAAGGACAATCTCGGCACGAATGCGAGCCTGCTCGCCGCGGCGGCGCTTATGATCGATTACGTCTTGAACGTTTCGGTCGGCATTTCGGCCGGCGTCGGCGCGCTCGTCTCGGCCGTGCCGCCGCTCCATCCCTACATTCTGCCGCTTTGCCTCGGCATCCTGTTGCTCATCACGCTGATCAATTTACGCGGCACGCAGGAATCGGGCCGGGTCCTCGCGGTGCCGACATATCTGTTCGTTGCAAGCTTCGCGATTATCCTCGGCTTTGGCACCTACAAAGCGCTCGCCGCAGGAGGGCACCCGCAACCCGTTGTCCCGCCGCCGGGCCTGCCGCAAGCCATAGAAGCGGTGAGCGTCTGGCTTTTGTTGCGCGCCTTTGCCAGCGGTTGCACGGCGATGACCGGCGTGGAGGCGGTCAGCAACGGCATGAGCGCATTCCGCGAGCCCGCCGTGAAATACGGTCACCGCACGCTGACGGCGATTGTGGCGATCCTCGGTTTGCTGCTCATCGCGATCGCCCATTTGGCGACCGCGTACGGCATCGGCGCGATGGATCAGACGCAGGAGGGATATCAAAGCGTGCTGTCGCAGCTCTGCGGCGCGATCGTCGGCAGAGGTGCCTTGTATTATGTTGCAATCGGCAGCCTGCTCTGCGTCCTCGCGCTGTCGGCCAATACAAGTTTCGTCGGCTTTCCCCGCCTCTGCCGGACGGTGGCCGAAGATGGCTTCCTGCCGAAGCCGTTTGCGATTGCCGGGCGCCGCCTCGTCTTCTCCGTCGGCATTGTCTATCTCGCAGCCTGCTCCGGCTCGCTGCTTCTCATTTTCGGCGGCATTACGGATCACCTCATCCCACTTTTTGCGATCGGCGCGTTCCTGACCTTCACGCTATCGCAGACGGGAATGGCCGTTCACTGGTGGCGGATGATCCGCGAGAAGGAAGCGAAGGCCAGGCGCACCAAACATCATACCCACTTCTGGATCAACACGGTCGGCGCGGCGACGACCGGAGTCGCGCTGGTCATTATCATCGTCGCGAAATTCAGCGAAGGCGCCTGGATCACGATATTTGCGATTCCCTGTGCAATCGCGCTCCTGAAGGCGATCCGGCACTATTACGATGAATTGGAGTCACAGGTCCGTGAAGCCCGGCCACTGGAGCTGAGCGGAGGAACGCAGCCGCCGATTGTCCTGGTTTCGATCGAGAGATGGAGCAAGTTGACAGCCAGAGCTATCGGTCTCGGATTGACTCTCTCGCCCGATGTCATCGGGCTTCACCTCACCCAGTTGCAGGGACCCGACTGCGAGGAAGATCAGCGCGCCATGCGTCTCCAGTGGGAGAAGAATGTCGCGGCGCCCGCGCGCGATGCCGGGCTCACCGTGCCGCGGTTGATGGCATTGAACGCGCAATATCGGGCGATGCACGAGCCGGTTTTAAAGCTTGTGCAGGAACTCAAGGCAAAGTTTCCGGGCCGTCGCGTCGCCGTGCTGATTCCGGAGCTCGTCAAGCAGCGCTGGTATCAGCGTATCCTGCACGCGCACCGCGCCCGGCATCTGCGCACGCAGCTCTTGACCTATGGCGGTGCGGGCCTAACCGTGATCAGCGTGCCGTGGTATCTCGACGACGTCGCCTCGCCGGCCGAGGCGGACTGAACGACACGGTTGACTCTCCCTTGTGGTCGGGGTCTTTCCTCAGCTCCGGACCGCCCCCGAAGTTCAGCACCAAGTTCCATGCGCATTGTCGATTTAAGAGAGCGCACCGTTCCGATCGCGTCCCCGATCGCTAATGCCTATATCGACTTCAGCAGGATGACGTTGAGCCTCGTCGCAATCGTCACGGATGTGATGCGCGACGGTAAACCCGTCATCGGCTACGGCTTCAACTCGAATGGGCGTTATGGACAGGGTGCGCTTATCCGTGAGCGGTTTCGTTCGCGGCTGATGGAGGCCGACCCGGCAAGTCTCGTAAACGAAAGCGGCGACAATCTCGATCCGCATAAAATCTGGGCGACTTTGTTCAAGAACGAGAAGCCGGGCGGTCACGGCGAGCGCTCGGTCGCTATCGGCACGATCGACATGGCGGTGTGGGATGCCGTGGCGAAAATTGCCGGCAAGCCGCTGTTCCGGCTGCTTGCGGAAGGATATGGCGACGGTACCGCTGACCCGCGGGTCTTCGTCTATGCCGCCGGCGGCTATTATTATCCCGGCAAGGACATCGAACTCCTGAAACAGGAGATGCAATCCTATGTCGATCGCGGCTACAGCGTGGTGAAGATGAAGATCGGCGGCGCGCCGCTTGCCGATGATCTGAAGCGCATCGAGGCGGTACTAGCAATCCTGCCGAAGGGATGCAGCCTCGCCGTGGACGCGAACGGTCGCTTCGATCTTGCAATTGCCGTCGACTATGCCAAGGCGCTCTCAGCCTACGATCTCTTCTGGTACGAAGAAGCCGGCGATCCGCTCGATTTCGAATTGCAGGCGAAAGTCGCCGAGCACTATGCAAACCCGATGGCGACGGGCGAGAACCTTTTCTCCATGCAGGACGCGCGCAATCTCATCCGCTACGGCGGGATGCGTCGGGATCGCGATTGGCTGCAATTCGATTGCGCGCTGAGCTACGGCCTCGTCGAATATCTGCGCACACTCGACATGCTGAAGAGTTATGGCTGGTCAGCGAAGCGCTGCATCCCGCATGGCGGCCACCAGATGTCGCTTAACATCGCCGCCGGACTCGGCCTCGGTGGCAATGAATCCTACCCCGATCTCTTCCAGCCCTATGGCGGTTTTCCCGATGGCGTGAAGGTCGATAACGGCTATATCATCATGCCGGACTTGCCGGGGATCGGTTTTGAGGGCAAGTCGGACTTGATGAAGGAAATGCGCAGCCTTGCCAGCTGATCTGC
>JAXDNH010000038.1:0-33907 GCA_034669525.1 Methylobacteriaceae bacterium
GGCGGTGAAGCCAAAGGGCCCGGTCATGGTGAACCCGTGGTCGACCGGCATCACCCTGCCGCTGATCCCGAAGGCCGCGGTCGACAAGATCCCGGTCCTGTCAATGGCCTACGGACTCTCGGCCTCGGCGCAGGGCCAGACCTTCCCTTGGATCTTCAATCCGCCGGACACCTATTGGGACGGCTTCTCGCAGATACTCAAGTTCATCGGCGCGCAGGAAGGCGGGCTCGACAAGCTCAAGGGCAAGAAGATCGGCTACATTTATCTCGATGCCGGATTCGGCCGCGAGCCGTTGCCGCTGATTGAGCAATTGGCGAAGGATTACGGTTTCGAGCCGAAGCTTTATCCCGTCGGCGCCGCGGACATGCAAAATCAGTCCGCACAGTGGCTCAACGTGCGCCGCGACCGACCCGATTACATGGTCATGTATGGCTGGGGCGCATTGAATCCGACGGCGATCAAGGAAGCTGTCAAGATCAACTATCCGATGGACAAGTTCATCTCGATCTGGTGGCCGAGCGAAGATGATCCGCGCAGTGCCGGCGATGGCGCCAAGGGCTTCAAGACACTGAACTGGCATGCCGCGTCGGCCGATTTTCCCGTCATCAAGGACATCCAGAAATACGTCGTCGACAAGGGCAAGAGCCAATCACCGAAGGACAAGGTCGGTACGGTTCTGTACAATCGCGGCGTCTACAATTCGATGCTGATCGCCGAGGCGATCCGCACGGCGCAGCAGGTGTCGGGCAAGAAGGTCGTCACCGGCGAGGATGTCCGTCGCGGTTTGGAAGACTTGAATGTCGATGCCGCGCGGCTGAAGGAAATCGGTATGGAAGGCTTCACCGGGCCGATCAAACTGTCCTGCACCGATCATAACGGCCATCGCCCAACCTTCGTGCAGCAATGGGACGGCACGAAATACGTGAAGATTTCCGATCTGATCGAACCCTTAAGCGAAAAAGTGCAGCCGCTCCTGCAGGCCGACGCCAAGGCCTATGCCGAGAAGAACGCGCCATGGCCGGCGCGGTCGGAAGCGTGCGACGCCAAGTCGTAGGTCGCACCACGTCCGCGGACGGCCAAGGCGACCCCGGGTCCAGGGCAGATGCGTGTGCTCTGGGTCCCGGATGCCGCAACGCAGGCAAGGTTAAGCAGCCTGAGTACACTTTGCTGCCTGCGGCTCCGGGAAAGTGGCGTCAAAACTTCGAGAATCCGCCGCCGATCAGCAGGCAATCGCCTGTATGATACGATGAGGCGCGGCTGGCGAGATAAACCGCGATGCCGCCGAAATCCGCGGGCTCTCCGAAGCGGCGCACCGGGATGCGCGGCATGACATTCGCCACGAATTTGTCGTTGCCAAAGAGATTGTCCGTCATATCGCTCTTGATCCAGCCCGGCAGGATCGCGTTCGCGGTGATGCCGTAACGCGCGAGTTCGACGGCCAGCGCACGGATTAGCGAATTGATCGCCGCTTTCGTCGCCGCATAGTGCTCGTTGCGCGCAGTGCCGAAGAGCGAGGCAAGGCTCGATGTCGCGACAAGCCGGCCATACGCATCTCCGGCTCCGGCCCGCTCCTGCATGTGTTTCGCCGCGGCTTGGAACACGTGGAACACGCCGTCGAGGTTGATCGAGAACATCCGCCGCCATTCCTCTTCGCTGCGCTCGACGAAGGAGCGACGTCCACCGCCGCCGATACCGGCATTGGCAAAGCACGCATCGATGCGGCCGAAAGCGTTCAGCGTCTCGGCGAAGGCGGCCTGCACGCCAGCGCGATCCGCGACATCGACCTGCCGAGTCTCGACCTTTCCGCCGGTCGCGGCGATCTGCGCCTTCGCGGCTTCGTTCTTGTCAGCGCTGCGGCCCCAGATCGAGACGCTCGCGCCAGCGCCGGCGAGCGCCTCCGCCATGCCGAGCCCAATGCCGCTATTGCCGCCGGTGATAACTGCCACGCGGCCGCTGAGATCGAAAATATTTGCCATGATGCCTCCCGTGATCGTGATCTTGCCGCAGCCCTTCGGGCGTGTCACGGCTGGGTCATAGCGCGGCCGCAAGATCGCGAGGGAGGATGTTTTCGACAGCCGATACGGCCATCTCGCCTTACGCTGGATTCGACCTTGCGCAGCTGCTGCGCCTGCGCGCAGCCAGCCGTGCCGATCATCCCTTCCTGATCTGGGAGCCGTTCGAGGGCGACGGCGAGCGCCTGACCTATGCCGGGTTCGAGCATCGCGTCCGCCAATGCGCGGCGGGCATGAATGCGCGCGGCATAAAGGCCGGCGATCCGGTGCTCATTCATCTCGAGAATGCCCCGGAAATGCTCGTCGCATGGTTTGCCTGCGCCTATCTGGGCGCAATCGCGGTGACCACCAATGCGCGCGCGTCCGCCGAAGAGCTCGCCTATTTCGCTGGCCACAGCGGCGCAGTCGCGGCGATCACGCAGCCGCGTTTTGCCGAGATCGTCAATGCGAGTTCGCGCGCCCTCAAGTGGATCGCCCTCATCGAGCATGACAACGGCGCACCGGCCGAGGTCGACAATGCGCCGGCTAAGGCGGACCGATTCGCCGCGCTTCTTGCCAACGCCGATCTCGCGCCAAACCTGCCGCCCGATCCGGCGCGCCCGATCGGCGTGCAATACACGTCCGGCACGACGTCGCGGCCGAAAGGCGTGCTCTGGACCCATGCGAATGCGCTCTGGGGCGCGCAGATCAACGCAATCCACGAGGATCTCCGCCCCGAAGACGTGCACCTGATCTTCCTGCCGCTCTTCCACACCAACGCGCTGGCTTATTCGCTGCTTGCGACGCTATGGGCCGGCGGCACAGCGGTGCTGATGCCGCGCTTCTCGGCGAGCCGCTTCTGGGACATCGCGCTAAAGCATCGTTGTACCTGGACATCGCTTGTGCCGTTCTGCGTCAAAGCTCTGCTAAACGTCGATCGCCCGAAGCAGCATCATTTCCGCCTCTGGGGCAGCGCGGTCTGCTCGCCGGCATCGGACGCGATCTTCGGCATCAAGACGATCGGCTGGTGGGGAATGACCGAGACGATGACGCACGGCACGGTCGGCTCCGTCCATCTGCCGAACCGGCCGATGTCGATGGGCCGTCCGGCGCCGGAATACGGCATCTTCGTCGAGCGCGATGACGGCACGCCCGTAGAGCCCGGCGAGATCGGGCATCTGCTCGTGCGCGGCGTTCCCGGCTTGTCGCTGTTTCACTCGTATCTGCACGATACGACAGCGACGGGCGCCAGCTACGATGAGCGCGGGCTGTTCCGCACTGGCGATCGCGTGACCTTGCACGCCGATGGCTTCCTGCAATTCGCCGATCGGGACAAGGACATGCTGAAGGTTGGCGGGGAGAATGTCGCCGCCTCCGAGATCGAGCGCGTCATCATGGAAGTACCCGGCGTGCGCGAGGTTGCCGTCGTGGGCAAGCCGCACCCGATGCTCGACGAGGTGCCGGTCGTCTTCGTTATACCAGATGCCAGCGAGCTCGTCGCCGCACCGCACGATCTGCAGCGGGCGATTGTCGAAGCATGCCGAAGCCGCCTCGCATCCTTCAAAGTGCCGGATGAGGTACGGGTCGTGCCGGACATGCCGCGCGCAACGATTGAGAAAATCGCCAAGGCAGTGCTGCGGGCGAGCTTGCGAAACCGAGCAGGTTCCGTGCCGGCCGCGAAAGCGGACTGAAGCTCAGCTCAACCCGTTGACAAGCCGCGCGAACGCTCAATTATGTGATCAACAACAGGTCAAAACCAGAACCGTACAGGGAGGAAAAGCATGCGTCGCGCACTCGCATCGTCGTTCATCGCGCTCAGCCTGGTCACCGGGAGCGCCTTTGCCGCCGATACAATCAAGATTGCCTATATCGATCCACTTTCGGGTGGTGGCGCCTCGGTCGGCGAGGGCGGGCTGAAGCATTTCCAGTGGCTTGCAGACCAGATCAACGCCGCCGGCGGAGTGATCGGCAAGAAGATCGAGATACTCGGCCTCGACAACAAGACCAATCCGCAGGAGAGCCTGGTTCAGGCGCAGAAAGCGATCGATCAGGGCGCGCGCTTCCTCACTCAGGGGAACGGCTCCTCGGTCGCCGCGGCGCTCACGGATTTTGCGGTGAAGAACAATGATCGCAACCCTGACAAGCAGGTTCTTTTTCTGAACTACGCCGCCGTCGATCCAGTCTTGACCAACGAGAAATGCAATTATTGGCATTTCCGCTGGGACGCCAATTCAGACATCAAGATGCAGGCGCTAACGAACTATATGAAGGATCGGCAGAACATTAAGAAAGTTTATTTGATCAACCAAGACTATTCATTCGGCGAGTCGGTGCGCACGCAGGCGCGGGCGATGCTGAAACAGAAGCGTCCCGATGTTCAGATCGTTGGAGACGAAAAACATCCGCTGCTGAAGATCACGGATTTTGCGCCTTATGTAGCGAAGATCAAAGCGTCCGGTGCGGACACGGTGATCACCGGCAATTGGGGGCAGGACATCGCGCTGCTTCTGAAGGCAGCGGCAGATGCCGGCCTGCAGGTTGACTGGTACACGTATTATGCCGGAGGCGCTGGCGGTCCGACTGCGATCAAGCAAACCAATCTCGCGCATCGCGTGTTCGCGATCGTCGAAGGCATTCCGAACGATTCACCGCCGGAAGCACAGAAGCTGGAAGACGAATTCCGCGCCAAATATGGCTTGGCGATCTGGTATCCGCGCGTCGTCAACGAAATGCGGATGTTGGTCCAGGCGATCAAGGAAGCTAATTCGGACGAGCCGAAAGCGGTTGCCGCGAAGCTCGAAGGTATGAAGTTCACGACCTTCGACGGCGGCGAAGCCTATATGCGCAAGGATGACCACCAGTTCATCCAGGACATGTATATCGCGAGCTTCGGTCCCCTCGAGGCGGGCGCTAAATACGACGAGGAAAAAACCGGTTGGGGTTGGAAGAACGGTGGCATCGTCAAGGCGAAGGACACCGAGCTGCCGACCACCTGCAAGATGGACCGGCCGTCCTGACACTGAACGGCGCCGGATTGCTTTAGGCAATCCGGCGCAGATCGCAGAGGGCGGGGGCCGTGCTCGAGATCATTATATTTTCGACGCTGAACGGCACGCTCTACGGCATGGTTCTGTTCATGCTGGCGAGCGGGCTCACGCTGATTTTCAGCATGATGGGCGTCTTAAATTTCGCGCATGCCAGCTTCTATATGCTCGGCGCGTATTTCGGCTACGAGATCTCCCGCCGCATCGGTTTTTGGCCGGCCTTTCTTGTCGCGCCTATCCTCGTCGGGGTTGTCGGCGCGCTTGTTGAACGCTTTGGCCTGCGGCGGGTGCATAGATTCGGCCATGTGCCGGAACTCCTGTTCACCTTCGGCCTTGCCTTCGTCATCGAAGAAATCGTGCAGATGATCTGGGGCAAGTTGCCTGTCGATTACCGCGTTCCACCCTCGCTCGATTTCACCGCGTTCCGCCTCTTCGATACGACCTACCCCGCCTACAAGATGTTCATGCTCCTGGTGGCGATAGGCATGTTCGTCGCGCTTCTGGTGGTGCTCAACAAGACCCGCGTCGGCCTGATCATTCAGGCGTCCCTTACGCATCCGCACACGGTTGCAATGCTCGGCCATGACGTGCCGACAGTCTTTATGGCGGTGTTCGGCGCCGGGTCCGCGCTTGCCGGACTTGCCGGCGTGATCGCGGGGCCGGCCTTCGTTACGCAGCCCGCCATGGCGGCGTTGCTTGGGCCGATCCTCTTTGTGGTGATTGTCGTCGGCGGGTTGGGCTCGCTCGCCGGCGCCTTCGTGGCCTCGCTTCTGATCGGGCTCGTGCAGACCTTTGCAGTTGCCATCAACGGCTCCTTGAGTGATCTCGTTGGTCCAGGCGCGGCGGATTGGTTCGGCGACCTCGGCACCGTCACGGTGGCGCAGATCGCACCGATCATCCCCTACTTTCTGCTCGTGCTGGTCCTCATCATCAAGCCGACCGGCCTGTTCGGAACCCGCGAATCATGAGCGCGCTCGCGAAGCTGACGCCCTGGATTGTGTTCGCGATCCTTCTTGCAATCGCGCCGTATATCTTCACCTCCGGCACATCGCGCACCATGCTGAGCATCATGGCGCTCAGCATCGTTTTTGCGCTTTCCTACAACATGCTGCTCGGCCAGACAGGCCTTCTGTCCTTCGGTCATGCCGTCTACTACGGACTCGGCGGCTTCGTCGCGATTCACGTGATGAACACGATCATCCGCAACAAATACGCGATTCCCTTGCCGGTCATCCCGATCATCGGCGGCGCGGCGGGTCTATTTTTTGGGGTGATTTTCGGCTCGGTTTCCACGCGCCGCGCGGGAACCACATTTTCAATGATCTCCCTCGGGCTTGGCGAGCTCGTTGCCTCAAGCGCGCTGATCCTACGGACGTTCTTTGGTGGCGAAGAAGGTATCACGGCCAACCGCGCGCGGCTCGCGCCGTTCTTCGGCTACAAGTTCGGATCGCAGATAGAGGTTTATTATCTCATTGCCTGCTGGTGCCTGGTTTGCGTGGTGGCAATGTACGCAATCACACGCACGCCTTTCGGGCGCATGTGCAACGCGGTACGCGAGAATCCGGAACGCGCCGAATTTGTCGGCTACTCCGCGCGCATGGTGCGGTTTATCGCGTTCTCGCTGGCTGGCCTGTTCGCCGGCATCGCCGGCGCTCTTGCCGCCTTGAATTTCGAAATCATGAACACGCAATCGATCGGCGCCGTGCAATCGGGGCTTGTGCTGCTCATGACATTCGTCGGCGGTGCTGGAGTTTTTATCGGACCGATCATCGGGGCCGTGCTCGTCGCCTATCTGCAGGTCACGCTGTCCGACATTACCGGCGCTTGGCAGCTATATTTCGGGCTCCTCTTCATCGTGGTCGTGATGTATTCGCCGGGCGGCATTGCTGGCTGGCTGGCCCTGCACGAGCCGCTTTATCGCGGACGCCAGCTTACCAAGCTTGTACCGGCTTATGCCATGAACGCGGTGCCGCTGATCGTCATGATCGCCGGTGGAATTCTGCTCATCGAACTCGCCTATTGGGCCCTTGTGAAATCGGAGACTGAAGGGCCCGAAACGAGCGTCTTCCGTATTGCCATGAATACCAATTCCGTTTGGCCCTGGATTGCCGCCGTCATTCTCTTCCTCGGCGGCGCCTTCGCCCTGCGCCGCACATGGCCGCGCGTGCAAGATGCTTGGGGCTCCGCTCTCGCGCGCGTTCGGGAGCAGCCCGCATGACCACCGCGCTGTCGCTGCAGAATGTCACAAAAAGTTTCGGCGCGATGGAGATCATCCGCGGCGTGACGCTGGATGTCCCCCCTGGCGAGCGCCACGCCGTGATCGGCCCGAATGGTGCCGGCAAGTCCACGCTGTTCAACCTGATCAGCGGCCGCTTCGGAATAAGCTCGGGCTCGATCCGCTTCGAAGACCAGGAGATCAGCGGTCTCACGCCTTACGAGATCAACCGCCGCGGATTGTCGCGCAGCTTCCAAGTCACCAATATTTTCCCTCGGCTTTCGGTTTACGAGAATATCCGCTGCGCCGTCTTATGGTCGCTCGGCTACAAGTATTCGTTCTGGCGCGGCGTTGATGGGCTTGTTGATGCGCGCGAGCGCAGCGAAGACATAATGGAGCGCATCGGCCTTGCCGCGCGTCGACGCGATCAGGCAGGCGTCCTCACCTATGCCGAACAGCGCGCGCTCGAAATCGGCATCACCATTGCCGGAGGCGCGCGAGTCATTCTCCTCGACGAGCCGATGGCCGGGATGAGCCGCTCGGAGACGGAACATGCGGTCGCGCTCGTGCGCAAGGTGACCGAGGGCAAGACGCTGCTCATGGTCGAGCACGACATGGGCGTCGTGTTCGGCATCGCCGACCGCATTTCGGTGCTTGTTTACGGCAAGATTATTGCCAGCGACACGCCGCAGCGCATTCGCGAGAACGCAGCCGTCAAGGAAGCCTATCTCGGGGAGGCGGCACACTGATGAGCGCGCCGCTGCTTCAGGTGGAGAACCTGCACGCCTTCTACGGCAAGAGCCACATCCTGCACGGCGTCACGTTCGACATTGCTGCAGGCGAGATCGTCAGCATGCTCGGCCGCAACGGCGTGGGGCGCTCGACCACGATCAAGGCGATCATGGGCGACGTCGTCCCGCGCGGCTCGATCCGCTTTCGGGACCGCGAGATCGCCGGCATGAAGCCGCATCAGGTGGCGCGGCTTGGGCTCGGATACGTGCCGGAGAACCGTGACATCTTTCCGTCGCTGACGGTGCGCCAGAACCTCTATCTCGGGCAGAAATCGGCGAAAAAGACCGGCCGCTGGTCGATGGCCGACATGTTCAAAGTCTTCCCGCGTCTGGAAGAGCGCGCGGACACGCCGGCGGGCGTCCTCTCCGGCGGCGAGCAGCAAATGCTCACAATGTGCCGCACGCTAATGGGTGATCCCGACCTCATCATGATTGACGAGCCGACCGAAGGGCTGGCGCCGATGATGGTCGAACTCGTCGGCAAGCTTTTGTCCGAGATCGCTGGGCGCGGCATATCGATCCTGCTTGTCGAGCAGAAGCTCACGATCGCGCTGAAGATCAGCCATCGCCTCTACGTGATGGGGCACGGTGAGATCGTGTTCTCCGGCACGCCCGCCGACCTCGCCGCCAATGCCGGCATTCGCAAGGAATGGCTGGAGGTGTAAGGCGCAAGCGATCTGCTTTAAAGCAAGCCGGAGCGGACGCGTCGTATGCTTCAGTCATGCAATTGGATTTGAGGATATTAGGTTCTGCAATTGCCGGCGCGTGCCTCGCGTCCGCGGTCTACCTTGCCCCAAGCCTCGGCAGCGCGCAACGCGATCTCGGCTTCGGGTTCTGCGCGCCGCCGCATCCGCCGCGATGCGCATCAAATCCGGCAACCTATGGGTCGCAAGCCGAAATCGACAAATGCCAGGACGACATGAACCGCTACGTTAACTCGGTCGCCGCCTACCGTCTTTGCCAGACGCAGGAAATCGAACGTGCCGTTCGTGAAACAAACGGCACGTTGCAGCGGTGGAAATGCAGTCTCGCGGCGAAGGCGCTCTGCCAATAGCTCGATGGCGCCTAGTCGATCGGCAACGCGACGAAGTGCACGTCGCCCTGCAAGCCAGCGACGAGTAGAAGCGCGCTCTTCTTGCCGGACTCCTTCAGCGCTTTGAGCTTCTTCGCCACATCCGCGGGCTGCGCGACCGGCTCCTGATTGATCTCGACGATCACTTCGCCGGGCTGGATGCGCTTGTCGGCGGCGCTCGAGCGCGGATCCACGTTAGTGACGACGACGCCCGACTTAACACTTTCACGGATCGAATATTTCTTGCGGAGCTCATCGCTGAGGCCCGAGAATTCGAGCCCGAGCGCCTTCTGCACCGGACTGGCGGTGACGCCGCCGCCTTTGGTCGCATCGTTCTTCGAAGTGTCAAGCGAAGCCTGTTTCTCGCCGTCTTCGAGGCGCCCCAGCTTTACATTCAGGGTAACCTCTTTGCCGTCGCGCATGACGATCACCGGAACGTCCTTGCCGACGGGCGTCGCGGCAACGATCTTCGGTAGATCGCGCGATTCCTTCACCTCTTTGCCGTCAAACTTGGTAATGACGTCGCCGGTCTTAAGGCCGGCCGGCTTTGCCGGTCCCTTATCATCGACCCCGGCGATCAGCGCACCGCGCACCGCGCCAAGGTTGAGAGTCTCCGCGATCGCATCGTCAATGTTCTGGATGCGCACGCCGAGCCAGCCGCGCCGCGTCTCGCCAAACCTCTGCAGCTGATCGATGATCGGCTGTACCGTATTGGCAGGCGTCGCAAACCCAATGCCAATCGAACCGCCGGACGGCGACAGAATCGCCGTGTTGATGCCGATCACCTCGCCGTCCATGTTGAACAGCGGACCGCCGGAATTTCCTTTGTTGATCGATGCGTCCGTCTGGATGTAATTGTCATACGGGCCGCTTTCGATATTGCGGTTGCGCGCCGAGACGATGCCGGCGGTCACCGAGCCGCCGAGGCCGAACGGGTTGCCGACGGCCATCACCCAGTCACCGACGCGCGCCTTGTCGCTATCGCCGAGCTTCACCGCCTTGAGCGGCTTGTCCGGTTTTACGCGCAGCACCGCGACATCGACTTTCGTATCCTTGCCGACGATCTCGGCCTTCAACTTCTGGCCATCGGTGAAAATGACCGTCACCTCATTCGCATCGGCGATCACGTGATTGTTGGTGATCACGATCCCCGAGGAATCAATGACGAAGCCGGACCCGAGCGAATTCGAACGGCGCTGCTGCTGGCGCGGAGCGTCGTCACCGCCCTGCTGCTGACGGCGCTTGAAGAATTCTTCGAAGAGATCATCGAAAGGCGTGCCCGGCTGAAGCTGCGGCGTATTGCTCGCGCGCTTGTCTTCGACCATTTGCGTCGCCGAAATGTTGACGACCGCGCCGCTGACCTGGTCCGCGAGATCGGCTAGCGAGTCCGGCCCGCGAGCAAAAGCAGGTGCGGCGTCAAACTGGACGAAAGGAACGGCACCAATCCCGAGGCCAGCAGCGAGAGCTACCACGCCAAGCGAATGCCGGAGCTTACAACGTGAAAAGGAAATTCGGACGGGAGCCATCAATTATTCTCCTGAAGCCGCGACGTTTTGGGACGAGCGGGCGATCGAGTGAACAGGTCGGGCGCGGACGCGCTCGGTCAAGCGAGGTTCGAATCCAAGCTCCGCATTATCTTTGCGCAGACGCGCCGCCCGATGTTGCCGCGCCACCCGGGGGTGTACCTGCTGGCGCGGCCCGCCCCGTCGCGCTGCCGAAATAGCGGAAGAAGTCGGATGTCGGGCTTGTCACGAACCGCGTGTCACGCGCTTTGAACGAGGCATCATAGGCCTGCATCGAGCGATAGAACGCGAAAAAATCCGGGTCCTGTCCATACGCCTCGGCGAAGATGCGGTTTCGCTCGGCGTCACCTTGGCCTCGAACCTGGTCGGCCTGCCGCTGCGCGTCGGCGCGCAGCACGACGACGTCGCGGTCCGCCTTCGCGTTGATCTTCTGCGCCTGTTCCGAGCCTTGCGCACGATATTCGGAGGCTTCGCGGGCGCGCTCCGTCTGCATGCGGCTGTAGACTTTCTCGGAAATCTCGCGCGGCAGATCGGCGCGACGTATTCGCGCATCGACGATGCGCACTCCGAAGCGGCCGCCTTCCGTGTTCACCTGCTCGCGGATGCGCACCATCAGATTGGCACGGTCGTCGCGCACGATCTGCGTCTGGTTGGCTTCGCCCAGAACGCGGCGAACGGCGGAGTTCAGCACCGATGCGAGCTGATTGTTGGCGCGCTCGACCGTGCCCACCGTCTGATAAAACCGCAGCGGATCGACGATGCGGTAGCGCACGAACGCATCGACCTCGATGCGCTGATTGTCGGAGGCGAGCACCTCCTGCTTTGGGCTCTCCAGATCGAGAATGCGGTTGTCCAAGAAGACGACGGTCTCGACAAAGGGAATCTTGAAATGCAGGCCAGGCTCGGTGACGAGGCCGCGTCCCGCGACCGGCTCGCCGAACCGCAACACCAATGCCTGTTCCGTTTGCAGCACTTCGAACGTTGCGCTGCCCAAAATGATCAGCACGACCACCGCGATGCCGACGATGATAAGTCCGAAAGCGCTCCTCATCGGCGTGCCCCCTGACTTGGTGCGGCGGATTTGTTCAGTTCATCGAGGGGTAGATAGGGCACGACGCTCTGCCCGCCCGGCTGATCAATGATGACCTTGTCGGCGGCGCCAAGGATGCGCTCCATCGTTTCGAGATAGAGCCGCTCGCGCGTGACATCGGGGGCGCGCTTGTACTGCTCGTAGACCGAGAGGAATCGGGCCGTTTGGCCGCGCGCTTCCGCTACGGTTTGCTCGCGATAGCCTTCCGCTTCCTGAATGATTCGGGCTGCGGCGCCGCGCGCCTCGGGCACGACGCGGTTTGCATAAGCCTCCGCCTCGTTGCGCAGACGCTGCAAATCCTGCTGCGCGGCCGTGACATCGCGGAAAGCCGAAATCACGGACGCAGGCGGATCAACCGAGAGAAGCTGCACCTGCAGGACAAGCACGCCGGCTTTGTATTCGTTAAGAACGCGCTGCATCAGGTCCTGCGCAGCGGGCTCGATCACCTTGCGCTCGGCCGTGAGAATCTTCTGGATTTGCGAGCGCCCAACGATCTCCCGCATTGCGCTTTCGGCGACGGCTTTGACCGTCTCTTCCTGATTACGGACGTTAAAGGCGTAATCTTCCGGCCGGACCGGGTCGATCTGCCAGATCACGCGGAATTTCACGTCGGCGATGTTCTCGTCGCCAGTGAGCATCAGGCTTTCGTCCGGCACGTCGATTTGCGTCGGATTGGTGCGGCTACTCAGCACATATTTCGAGCCAACGTCGGTCGAGTTGCGGTCGGTCACCTTGAGTTTCATCACCGTGCCGATCGGGTAAGGCATGTTGTAGTTGAGGCCCGCCGAGGTCTTGCCGGTGTAGCGGCCAAAGATCAGGTTCAAGCCAACTTCGTTCGGCCCGACCGTGTAGAAGCCGCTGCAGGCCCAGGCGAGCAGCGCGATCAGCGCGAGCCACAGGAGGCCGCGCCCGCCGAAACCGGACGGCAGGATGTTGCGCAGCCGGTCCTGGCTTCGCCGCAGCAACTCTTCCAGGTTCGGTGGTGTCGAGCCGCTCGGCCCCTGACCCCACGGACCCTGGCCCCAAGGACTCTGGTTATTCGGCTTCCAGGGCCCGCCGCCTTGATCACTCCAGGGCATAAATCCTCGATTATCCGCGGCGCGTTGCCCGGATGGACGGCCTTATAGGAGAAGCGGGCCGTGCGGACAAATCAGAGGCGCGCCAATCATGGCTTTTCCACGCGTGAAGCGTCGGCTTAGCGGCCGAGAAATTTGCGCGGCCAGTAAGCCGGCAGGTTTGCGCCATCCTTGTGGCCCCAGCCCTCCTTCGCCGCGTCCTCGAAAATCTTCAGCGTGTCTTCGGCAAGCGGAAGCTTTGCGCCGAGGCTCGCGGCCTCGGCAATCATAGTACGCAGGTCCTTGCAGATGGAATCGACATCGAAGGCAGGCGGTTTGACCTCTTCGCCCGCGAGAGCCTTGCCGATCAACGGGCCGCGGGTTTTCAGCACGTTGGGCGAGCCGGAGGAGTCGGCGAAAAATTCCATGAGCTGCACCGGCTCCATCCCGTTCGGCCGGCAAAGGATGAAGGCCTCCGCCAGCGCCTGATACGAGACGATCAGCGGCAGGTTGATCGCAAGCTTCATCCGCGCGCCGGACCCGACCGGCCCGAAATGTTCGTGCCGGCGGCAAAGCTGATCGAGGATCGGCACCGCGCGCGCAACGTCCGCCGCCTCGCCGCCTACCATGCCAAGGAGCTTGCCCTGTCGCGCCGGACCGGTCGAGCCCCCGACCGGGCATTCGACAAACGCGCCTCTGCGCGCCCGCACGTCCGTAGCGAGCGCGATCGAAGTCTCCGGCCGCACCGTGCTCATGTCTAGGACGAGCCTGCCGGAGAGATCGGCGGCAAGGATGCCGCCCGGCGTGCGATAGACGCCGTCGATCGCCTCGGCATCGAAGAGAATCGTGACGATCGCCTCGGTCTGTCCGGCGAGCTCGGCGGCGCTCTTCGCGGCTGTCGCACCTCTAGCGGCGAGCGGCGCGGCTTTCTCTGGCGAGCGGTTCCAGACAACGAGCTCGTGCCCGCATTCGATCAAGCGCTCGGCAATCGCGCTTCCCATCTTGCCCAATCCTGCGATGCCGATTTTCATGTCCGCTCCTGTTTGACTGCGGCCAACAAATAGCGCGCTTTGCGCGCCGGCAAATTTTTGGGGGCATCAATGAAACAAGTGGGGCAAGCGGTCGGGATTATCGGGCTCGGCATCATGGGCGGCGCGATCGCGCGCAACCTCGCGGCCAAGGGCTGGCATGTCACCGGCTTCGACACCCATCCCGAGCGCTGCAACGAGGCGCGGGAGAACGGCGTCCAGGTTGCCGCCGATACGGCGGGCGTGGCGCAAAAGGCCGAAATCATCCTGACGAGCCTGCCGAGTCCGGCAGCGGTGCGTTCGGTGGTCGGGGAGATTGTCGGCGCAAAAGCGCCGATGCGCATTGTCGTCGAGCTCTCGACGCTCGCCCTCGCCGACAAATTCGCAATGCGCGATGCGCTCACGGCGGCCGGACATATCGGACTCGATTGCCCGCTCAGCGGTACGGGTTCACAGGCGCAGAAGGGCGATCTCGTCGTCTATGCGAGCGGCGATAGGGCGGCGATCGACAAGTGCCGAGCGGTTTTTGCCGATTTCTCGCGCAAGACAGCCGATCTCGGTGAGTTCGGCAACGGCAGCAAGATGAAGTACGTCGCCAACCACCTGGTCGCAGTTCACAACGTTGCCACGGCCGAGGCGTTGGTGCTGGGCATGAAATCCGGCCTCGATCCGCAGACCATCATCGAGGTGATCAGCTCGGGTGCCGGTAATTCGCGCGTGTTCGAATTGCGTGCGCCGATGATGGCAGAGAAGAAATACGATCCGCCGACAATGCGGATCACGACATGGAAGAAGGATCTTGATGTGATTGGCGGTTATGCCGGCGAGCTCGGCGTGCCGCTGCCGGTCTTCGGCGCGACGCTCGCGCTTTATTCAGCGGCGAAGTCGATGGGCTATGGCGACCAGGATACCGGCTCGGTGTGCGCCGTACTCGAGAAGATGGCGGGACTGGAGAGGTGAGGGGTGGACCTTCTGGAAACCTCCGTTCAACCGGGGTCGCCGTATATTCCGACATAAATGTACCAAATGCCTGCCGCGATGCTCGCCAGGCAGAAGAGATATTTGGCAACGAGGGGAGCCCATTTTTCGCCCAGCAACTTCGTCCAAAAATTTCCCTGGCTCGTAAATGCCAGCGCGAATGATGCAAATTTGCGGCTGGTCGCAAATGCGATCGCGATCGCGATGAAGATGACACCGGTGATCACCGGAATCCAATCAGTGTGCCGCATGCGCGTTCTCCCAGGTATGCGAGCTCGTCAACACAGTGCAGGACCTGAGAGGTGCGCGGTCCGGCGTCTTACAGCAAACTCGCGGCGATGTTGATCGTCAGCGCGAGAATCGTCGTGTTGAAGAAGAACGAGACGATACCGTGGACGAGCGCCAGCGCCCGCATCGTACGCGACGAAGTCGCCACGTCGGCTGTCTGCGAGGCCACGCCGATAATGTAAGAGAAATACAGGAAATCGAGGTAGTGCGGATCCTTCGTGCCGGGAAAGATCAGCCCCCCGCGGACATCGGTCGGATCGGGTGTCCGGAGTTCATCGGCGAAAAATTCGTGCGCGTAATGCAGCGTGAATGTCAGATGGACGAAAAACCACGAGCTGATGATTGTCGCGGCAACGAGCGTGATATGCGCGGCTTTGTCCGAGCCCGCAAGGTCCTTGACGCCGGCAAGTTCCAACACGATCGCCGTAAAAGATGCGATCGCCGCCAGAATCGACAGCCCAAGGAATGCATACTTGCCGTCGTCGGTGAGCTGCGCACGACGGCGGATCGAAAGTTTGTCCGCACGCATCATCATGTGCGCGCCGAGGATGAGATACAGGATCACCGCGCCGTTCCACGCGATCAATAGACGCGTGGCGAGGCGCCAATCGTGCGGCTGAACAAGCGCCGCGACGACGCCGATGGCAATGCAAAGGAAAAGTCGGGGCCGCGCCTGGATGAGGCGCGCCGGCAGCGCGCGATGTGGCGCGGCGCGGGTCAGTTGCGCCGCTCGACAGTGAAGCGCGCGGCTTCCGCCAGTACGGCGCCTTGCGCGCCGAAGCCGCCATCCCTCAACGCGGCAATCGCCTCCTCGGCGAGCGTGTCGCGTCGCTGGCGCGCTGCATCAATGCCAAGCGCGGCGACGAGCGTCGCCTTGTTGCGCCCCGCATCCTTGCCGGCACGCTTGCCGAGCGCGGCCTCGTCGCCTTCCTCATCCAAAATGTCGTCGGCAACTTGAAAGGCTGCGCCGAGCGCCCCACCGTAACGCGACAGCGCAGCGCTCTGCTTCTTGTCGGCGCCCCCGAGAATGGCGCCCGCTTCGACGGCGTATAAAAGCAGCGCACCGGTCTTCATCGCCTGGAGTTGGCGCACGGCGCCTTCCGTATGCTTTTCGGCCTGTTGTTCAGCGGCAAGGTCGAGGACCTGGCCGCCGACCATGCCGCCGAGCCCCGCCGCGCGGGCGAGCTTCAGCACAAGCTGCGCGCGCACCGCTGGATCGGGATGCGTGACGGGGTCGGCGACGACATCGAAGGCGTAGGTGAGCAGCGCGTCGCCCGCGAGGATCGCGGTCGCTTCGTCGAAGGCGCGGTGAGCGGTCGGGCGGCCGCGACGCAGATCGTCGTCGTCCATCGCCGGAAGATCGTCGTGGACGAGCGAATAGCAGTGGATCATTTCGAGCGCGGCCCCGGTGCGTAGCACGCCCTCGTCGTCAACGCCGAAGAGCCGCGCCGTCTCGACAACCAGAAAGGGCCGCAGCCGCTTGCCGCCGCCGAGAGCCGCATAGCGCATCGCCTCGACGAGCCGTGGCGGCCGCGCCGTCTCGCCGGGCAGCGGATCGGTCGACAGCAGGCGGTCGAGCATCGATTCGGTCGCCTGCGCGACATACTCGAGCCGCTCCCGGAATTGCCCCGCCGCTGCCTCTCGATCCATCCCCGTCCCGCGCGTCCGCTTTGGCGCGGCTTGCCCGATCGAGTCCGGTCGGTCAAGGCTGCCGCCAAGTCATGCGCACGCTGTGGAAGGCCCTTCGTCATCTTCTTTTCGTGGGCCTGGGGCTGCTCGTGCTTCTGGCCGGCGTCATCGCGCTCTGGCGGTTCGTGCCGCCGGTCTCGACCCTGATGCTCGCGCGCTGGGTGACCTTCCGCGCCGTCGAGCGCACCTACGTGCCGCTCGCCCGCATCTCGCCGCTTCTGATCGCGGCGGTGGTCACGTCCGAGGACGCGCTTTTCTGCCGCCATCACGGCGTTGATTGGGGTGCGCTCAACGAGGTGATCAGCGAGGCCGACGAGGATGGGCCCTCGCGCGGGGCCTCGACCATCACCATGCAGACGGCGAAAAACCTGTTCCTGTGGCCGCAGCGCTCGACGATCCGGAAGGCACTGGAAATCCCGCTCGCGCTGGCGCTCGACCGCGCCTGGGGCAAGCGGCGCGTGCTCGAAGTTTATCTAAACATTGCCGAATGGGGCGACCGCCTGTTTGGCGCGGAAGCCGCCGCGCGCCGCTACTTCCACAAGAGCGCGGCAGACCTTTCGCAGCGTGAAGCCTCCCTGCTCGCGACGGCACTGCCCAACCCGATCCTGCGCGATCCGAGCCGGCCGAAGCGGCGGCATGCCGTGCTTGCGGCAATCAATGCGGGACGGGTGGTTGGGGCGGAGGGTTATTTGGAGTGCGTGAGGTAAGCGCTGGAACGCGAACGACGGGGGATGACGAGATGAGCACTTGGCCTGCGTGCAAGATTGGATTATGGTCATTTTTCTCAAGAAAATGACTATAATCATGACCGACTATCCTTTGGCCAAAGCAAAAGAACAGCTGTCGCGTCTGATCGACAAGGCCCTTGCTGGCGAAGAGGTGACGATCACCCGGCATGGGAAACCGGTCGTGGACTTGCGGCCGAGATTGGCGAGCGGACAGGGACGCCCGATGAGCGCGCTGATCGATGAGATCGCCGCCCGCGCGAAACTGTTGCCGCCGCTCAAACAGAGTGCCGCTGAGGTCGTTCGTCGGATGCGTGACGCGGACCGGTGACCGTCTATCTCGACACGTCGGTCATCATTGCATTGATTGCAGACGAACCCGCCTCTGAATCAGTCCGGAACTGGTTTCGGAACTCGACAGATCGAATGACCATCAGCGCTCTGGTTCGACTGGAATTCTCAGCCTTCATCTCACGCGCCGTCCGCACCGATCGGTTCGACGCCGATCAGGCGGCGGCGGCACTCGGCAGCTTCGATGAATTGCGCAGAGCGTGCGATCCGCTTGAGCATACGCCGAGCGATTTCAGTCGCGCTGACGAACTCATCAGAGAGTTTTCGACAAAACTTGCTGCCGCGGACGCATTGCACCTCGCGAGTGCGCTTGCGGCGAATGTCAGCTTGCTCACGTTCGACGAACGGTTGCGGGACGCCGCGGGTTCGAAAAATCTCGCAACGCTCGTCGTTCCCTGAGCGGCTTCACACGGCGCTCTGTGCTGGATGACGCGGTTCTCGCTCCGGCGGCGGCAGCTGTGTAGCGCTGCTGGCGACGGCGCTGGCCCAATCCGATCCTGCACCACCCGAGCCGGCCGAAGCGGCGCCATGGCGTGCTCGCCGCAATCAATGCGGAGCGGGTCGTCGGGGCGGAGAGTTATCTCACTGCGTGAGGTGAGGGCCAGACCACGCACCGCCTGATGCGCATCGCGACATCAGCTGATCCGTTCGGTCCTGTTGCCGAGCTGCCGGACGCCTGGGGGCCACGCCAGGTTCTCAGCATCTCCGGCCGGCGCGCGGCACATCCAGCAGTTGGGTAGTGGGCTCCAATTGCTGAGCCGGTTTAGTTGAATGATGAAATGACAAGTTGAAAGTAGAGGAGCAGGTCAGCAAAGTTCCGCTAAGAGGTTCGCGTTCAAACAGTCTAAATATGCCTCCCGCGAATACATGACATTTAGCTCTATTCAATTCCAGCGATTATGATAACGTTTGTCTGTAGTTCGAGTAGCGTATGGGTGTGCGTATGTTAGTAGCCGAGTCGCGTTTCTGGAAAGCAGCTCTCGAGTTTACGGAGAGGTGCAATGCGCTGACAAGCGTCAAGACCATCTCTGAGGCGCTGAGCAATGCGGTAATCCCGCTTGGATTCGAGCATTTCGCGGTCACCCGCGGTTTGTTCAGGCGCGACGGCTTCTCCAAAGCCGCCCTCGCCACCGACTGGCCTGCAGGATGGTACGACCGATACGTCGCGGGCGGTTTCTATGCGTTCGATCCGGTTGTTCGCAGAAACCGGAAATCCGCAAATCCCTTTAAGTGGACCGATGTTCTGCCGGAATGCCGCAATGATGCGCGTGCATCATCGGTCATGCACATCGCTGCGACCGAGTTCCGTCTGTGCGAGGGAGTCTGCATTCCGATACATAATCTACACGGCGTTGAAGGCGCGGTGTCGCTTGGCGGCGAGCACGTTGAGGTAAACGCCGAGTCGCTCAGCTTCATCCATTTGATCAGCGTTTTCGCCGCCACCCAGATGGCGAGGGTCACGTCGAGCTTGCAGCAAAACCTGACGATGGCTCTTTCGCACCGTGAACGCGAGGTCATGTGCTGGGCAGCTTCCGGCAAGACGGCGGCCGAGACGGCCTCCCGCATGAATCTCGCCGTGAGTACGGTCGACAAGCAGATCGCCTCGGCCATGCGCAAGCTGCGAAGCGCAACCAAAACCCAAGCCGTCGCGGTGGCCCTGGCCGAGCAGTATATTGCCGTCTAGACGCGGATAAGGACCATACTCGCGTCACAGTTGCCCTGTCTCCTGGACATGCAACCGGGGGAGCGGTCATGATTTACGCCATTACGCCAGAGAACCGGGAGTCCTACGCTTCATTCATCGAGCAGCAGTTCCAGATTCGCCACGCCATTTTCGTCAAGGAGAAAGGCTGGCACGAGTTCGAGCGCCGCTCGACCTATGAGATGGACCAGTATGACGATGACGCGGCGATCTACATTCTCGCCGCGGAAGGCGAGCGGGTGATCGCCGGCTTCCGGCTCTATCCAACGACGCGCCCCCATATGCTGGTCAGCGCCTTCCCCCAGCTTGTCGAAGGGGAAGCGCCGCGCGGCCCGGATATTCTGGAATGGTCGCGCATTTTCATTGTGCGGGATAAACGAGATAGCGGCGTTTATTACGAGCTCGGCGCCGCGATGCATGAATTCTGCTTCGCCAGGGGCGTCAGGTCCGTCACTGCGGTCATCCAGATGCCGCGACTGGCTGCCATGCGACATGCGGGATTTGCCGTGCGGCCGCTTGGGCTTCCAAAAGACATCGGCGGCCAACCCTTCCTCGCCGTCCACGTCGAAGTACGGGAAGACGCGCTCGCCGAGGTTCGTCGCGTGGGAAACATCCAAGGTCCGGTGATCGTCAATCCGATTCCGCATGCCGCTGCGGCTGCGGCTGCGAGCCTCCACTGAACGGCTCTGCGGAAATGCAAGAAATACCCAATTGCCTCTAGAGCCGCTCCGCCGCGATTGTCTCGTAACGCGGGGGTGTGTCATGGCGGATCGGGACCGACTGGTCGCTTGGGCGCGAATGATCGTTTCGATGCTCGATGAAGCCGAGCTGTGGGACGATGTCTACATCACGATCGCGGGGCATTTGACGCTGCGCGAAATATTCAGCGCGCTGATCGAGCGGGACCTGATCACCGAGGAGGAAGCAAGGGAACTGGGCATCCATCCGGATTTGGTCTCACCCTCGCTTTCACTGGTGTCCGCCCGATCTGAGCGGAGTAACGTCGTGCCCATTCGGCTGGGTTGAAGGCCAACCCTTCACCCCGCCTGCACGAAGCTTTCGAGCACCATCTTGCGGCCGGCTTTATCGAAATCGACGGTGAGCTTGTTGCCGTCGACAAGCGCGACGGTGCCCGGCCCGAATTTCAAATGAAACACGCGCGCGCCTTTGGCAAAGGCTGATTTGCCAGTCGAGGTCGCGACGAGCTCGCCGTCGATCTGCATCGGACCGCGGCGCGAGGAAGAGCCCCATTCGGCGCTGCCGCCGCCTTTGCCCCAGGAATTGGCTCGCTCGGAAAAGCCGCTGCCGTTGCCACCGGCGTTACGTCGCGCCTGCGCACGTTGCCAGCCGGGCGTCGCATAGCTCGAGGCATAGGTGTCCATGTTCTCGAACCGCGAGACGCCGTAGCCCCCGTAAGTGGACGCGCCCGGCGCCTCGACCACATCGACATGGTCGGCTGGCAGATCGTCGAGAAACCGCGAGGGGATCGTCGTTTGCCACAGCCCACGGATGCGGCGGTTGGTGGCAAACGTGATTTTGGCGCGGCGCTTGGCGCGCGTGAGGCCGACATAGGCGAGCCGCCGCTCTTCTTCGAGGCCGGCGCGGCCATTCTCGTCGAGCGAGCGCTGCGAGGGAAACAGGCCTTCCTCCCAGCCCGGCAGATAAACCGTTTCGAATTCCAGCCCCTTCGCCGCATGCAGCGTCATGATCGAGACGCGCGCGCCGGAGTGCTTGTTGTCAACATCCATGACAAGCGAGATATGCTCGAGAAAGCTCGCGAGGTTGGGGAATTCATCCATCGCGCGCACGAGTTCCTTCAGGTTCTCCAGCCGCCCCGCCGCTTCTGCCGTGCGATCACGCTGCCACATCTCGGTGTAACCGGATTCTTCGAGAATCGCTTCGGCCAATTCGGCATGCGGCTTTGTGTCGATCATCGCCGCCCAGCGCGCGAAATCGGCGAGAAGATCGCGCAATGTCTGGCGCGGCTTCGCCTTGATCTCGTCCGTCTCGACGAGCGAACGCGCAGCGAGCATCAGCGGCACGTTCTCGCGCCGCGCATGTTCATGCAGCAACTGCAATGTCGCGTCACCGAGGCCGCGCTTCGGCACATTGATGATGCGCTCGAAGGCAAGATCATCGGCGGGCTGCGCGACGCAGCGCAGATACGCCAGCGCATCGCGGATTTCGGCGCGCTCGTAGAAGCGCGGCCCGCCGATCACCTTGTAGGGCAAGCCCAGCGTGATGAAGCGCTCTTCGAATTCGCGCATCTGGAAGGACGCGCGCACGAGGATTGCGATCTCGTCGAGCGAATGCTTCTGCCGCTGCAGCTGCTCGATATCTTCGCCGATATAGCGCGCCTCTTCTTCCGAATCCCAGACGCCGGTGACCTGCGGCTTGGCGCCGAGCTCGCCATCGGTGAACAGCGTCTTGCCGAGCCGGCCCTGATTGCGCGAAATCAGATGCGAGGCGGCGGCGAGGATATGCCCGGTCGAGCGGTAATTGCGCTCGAGGCGTATCACCTTCGCGCCGGGAAAATCCTGCTCGAAGCGCAGGATGTTGTCGACGTCGGCGCCGCGCCAGCCATAGATCGATTGATCGTCATCGCCGACGCAGCAGACGTTGCGCCGACCCTGCGCCAACAGTTTCAACCAGAGATACTGGATGGTGTTGGTATCCTGATATTCGTCGACGAGGATATAGCGGAAGCGCCGCTGATAATCGGCGAGCACGTCCGCATTCTCGCGGAAGAGCCGCACGCATTCGAGCAGCAGATCGCCGAAATCGGCGGCGTTCAGGACCTTCAGCCGGTCCTGATAAAGCGAATAAAGCCGGCCGCCCTTGCCGCTGGCAAAAGCCTCGGCCTCGCCTTTCGGAACGCGCGTTGGATCGAGGCCGCGGTTCTTCCAGTTGTCGATCTGCGTCGCGAGCGCACGCGCCGGCCAGCGCTTGTCATCGACATTCTCGGCCTGCAGCACCTGCTTCAGGAGCCGGATCTGATCGTCGGTGTCGAGAATGGAGAAATTCGATTTCAAGCCAACCAGCTCGGCATGGCGGCGCAAAAGCTTGGTCGAGATCGCGTGAAAGGTGCCGAGCCAGGGCATGCCCTCCGCGACGGACCCCGCGAGCAGCACGACGCGTTCGCGCATCTCACGCGCGGCCTTGTTGGTGAAGGTCACCGCGAGGATTTCGTGCGCGCGCGCTTTGGCCGTCGCAATCATGTGCGCGACGCGCGTCGTCAGAACGCGCGTCTTGCCGGTGCCGGCGCCGGCAAGGACGAGGACGGGGCCGTCCAGCGCCTGCACCGCCTCGCATTGCTCCGGGTTGAGCGAGGCGAGATAGGGCGCCGCCCCGCCGGGCGCAGCCGCACGCGCGCGGGCGGCAATGCCGCCGATCTCAGGCGCGTAATCGGCTTCGAAGGGCTCGCCGGACTCGCGCGAAGGATTTGCGCGCGCGGCGGGAAGGCTGGTCAAACAAGGGCTCCCGTGCCGATCCGCGGTCGAATCGACGTCTCTTCCAATGTGGGGCTTCAGGCGCGGGATGTCACCCGCGAACGGTTAAGGTTAACGTGGGGTTAAGCGCCCAAGTCCGTTAAGACTTGATATGTTCAGCCCATCGGCAATGCTGTGCCGGTATGCGGCTTTCCAAGGTTTCGTGTCATGGTGGCGTTGAGTTCATCGAGTGGCGGCCGCCCGCCGTTTTCGTTTGCCGAGCGCCTTGCCGGCTCGGACGCGTTCAAGAACCTCTTCCGCGAAGGCATGCTGCTTGTCGAAGAAGCCGCCGCCTATCTCGATGGTGACGGGCGCGACGATTCCAAAATGCTGCCGCGCTCTGAGGCGCTCGCCTATGCCGCCGAAAGCATGCGGCTCACGACCCGGCTGATGCAGCTCGCGTCCTGGCTCCTGCTGCAGCGGGCCGTCAACGAAGGCGAGATGACGCAGACGCAAGCCGCCAGCGAGAAGAACAAGGTGCGGCTATCGACGCAGGACATGGCCTCGCGCCCGGATGTTTTCGCCAAGCTGCCGGAGCGGCTGAAGGAGCTCGTCACCCAATCCATGCGCCTGCAGGCGCGGATCATTCATCTCGATCAGCTGATCTACGCCAAGACGGTGGAAGCCCCCAGCGAGCCGCCGAGCCCGCTCGCGGCCGAGCGCGAACGCCTGCGTGCAGCCTTCGGCGCGAGCTTCGGTGAGATGGCGCCGGCCTAGAGCCGCTTACTTCTTGCCGAGCCCGATCGCGCCGAAGCGGGAGTTGAACCGCGACAGCCGGCCGCCGCGGTCAAGCAGCTGCTGCGAGCCGCCGGTCCAGGCCGGATGCGTCTTCGGATCGATGTCGAGGTTCATCGTGTCGCCGTCCCGGCCCCAGGTCGAGCGCGTCACATATTCCGTGCCGTCGGTCATGACGACCTTGATCGTGTGGTAATTCGGGTGGATATCGCTTTTCATGGCAGTTCCCGGCTGATCTGTAATGCGCGGACCGCTGGCTGCGCCCGGCGACTGAATTTCAAGGGATTTCCGGCGGCGCACGTGCCGCATTGCGGAATTGCGCGCTGATAGCGCAAAACACGGTTCACGACAAGTTTTTGGCCCCGCAACGGGCGATCCGGAGAGACATGAAGCGGCCGGTCCTGATGCGACGCGACGACGGCGCCCCAGCGGCGCCGCTCCGCGCGCTGGTGCCGCTTCTGCCCTATCTCGCGCGCTACAGGGGCCGCCTCGCCGCCGCGCTTGCGGCTTTGTCGGTTGCATCGGCGGCGACGCTCCTCGTGCCGCTGGCCGTGCGGCGGATGATCGATCACGGCTTCTCGGAAAGCAGCGCCGGGGTGATCAACAGTTACTTCGCCGCGATGATCGCGGTGGTGCTTGTCCTCGCTTGTGCGTCCGCCGCCCGCTATTATTGCGTGATGACGCTCGGCGACCGCATCGTTGCCGATCTGCGTTCCGATCTTTTCCGGCATCTGGCGCATCTCGACGCTGCTTTCTACGACCGCACGAAATCGGGAGAGCTCGTGTCGCGGCTCACCGCCGACACGCTGCAGATGAAATCGGCGTTCGGCTCGTCTGCTTCGGTCGCGTTGCGCAACCTTTTCATGTTTGTCGGCGCGATTGCGATGATGGTGCTGACGAGCCCGAAACTCTCCGCCTTCGTGCTGATTGCCATCCCGGTGATCGTGCTGCCGCTTGTCGCCTCGGGCCGCGGCGTGCGCCGCCGCTCGCGCCGGGCGCAGGACGTGCTTGCCGACGCGACGAGTTTCGCCGCAGAGAATCTCGCGGCGGTGCGAATCATGCAAGCGTTCACCGCGGAAATCGCGGCAAGCCGCAAATTCACCGCGGCGGCCGAAGCCGCTTACGCGGCTGCCCGCGACACGACGGGCGCGCGCGCGATCCTGACCGGTATTGCGATCTTCCTCGCCTTCAGTTCCGTCGTGGTCGTGCTGTGGCTCGGTGCGCGCGATGTACTCACCGGCAAAATGTCAGCGGGCATGCTGTCGCAATTCGTGCTCTACGCGGTGCTCGGCGCGAGCGCGCTCGGTCAGCTCTCGGAAGTGTGGAGCGAGATTTCCGCGGCCGCCGGTTCGGCCGGGCGGATCTCGGAACTGTTGGCGGTTAGGCCGCGCATTACGTCGCCGCGCGCGCCGCTACCGCTGCCCGCCTCTCATGGCGAGATCGCCTTCGACCGGGTGAATTTCGCTTATCCCTGCGGGCGCGATACGCGGACATTGCACGACATTTCCTTTCGCATCGGGCCCGACGAAACGGTCGCGATCGTCGGGCCATCGGGCGCCGGCAAGTCAACGATCTTTCAGCTGCTGATGCGCTTCTACGATCCGCAGAGTGGCGCGATTTTGCTTAATGGGACCGACATTCGCGCGCTGCGCGTCGAAGATGTGCGACGGCAGATCGCGCTGGTGCCGCAGGACCCGGTGATTTTCGGAGTCACTGTCGCCGAAAACATCGCTTATGGCAGCGAGAAGGTTTCCGAAGCCGCGATGCGCCAGGCCGCACTCGAGGCTGGCGCGGACGAGTTCATCCGCGCTCTGCCCGACGGCTATGACACGCGCCTCGGCGAGCGTGGATCGACGTTGTCCGGCGGCCAACGCCAGCGCCTTGCAATCGCGCGCGCGATCGTGCGCGACGCGCCGGTGCTGCTTCTCGATGAAGCGACCTCCTCGCTCGATGCCGAGAGCGAAGCGCTCGTCCAATCGGCGCTGGAGCGGCTGATGGTTGGGCGCACGACGCTTGTCATCGCGCACCACCTCGCCACCGTGCTCAAAGCCGATCGCATTCTGGTGATGGAGGCTGGCCGCATCGTCGAGGAAGGCATGCACGCCTCGCTCGTCGCGGCGGGCGGGCTCTATGCGCGGCTTGCGAAGCTGCAGTTCGAGACGGACCGGCTCGCCGACGCTGCGGAGTAGCGCTGGACCGCGCATCTCCTGATGCGCACGATGTACTGCATGCGGATGCGCACCAAGGTGCGCGGTTCCTCGGACAGTTTGGATCGGGGAACACCCCCGCAATGGCCAGCATTACCTCTTGGCTTGCTCCCGCGGCCGAACAGCGCAAGCGGAGCGGCTGGTTCTGGCAGAGGAGGATTTGCCATGCGCGCTGCCAAGCTCTTTGGACTTATGCTTGTCGCGGTGAGCCCGCTGACATTCGCACCCACGGAGGCGAGAGAAGTGCTTCTCCCGCGCGCACTCACGCCGAAAATTCAGAACTTCTCCCCGGTGCAGACGGCGGTTATTACCTGCACCTGGACCTGTTCCGGAATCAGAGCCGAGACGCTCTGCCCGTCCGGAACGCATTGTTCCTGCACCTGCACCAGTGCTGGACCATTTTGCGAGTGCGTTGTGCCCCCGTGAATTAGACTGGCGCCGGACCGCGCACCTCTCAGGTAGCGCACCTTCTTGCGAACGGGTTTGCGCATCAGGAGATGCGCGGTCCAGCGTTATTTCGGCATTAGCACCCAGTAGTCGAGATCGAGGATCACAGCGGAATCATAGCCGTCGCCGGTCTTGTCCGGGAAATCGGCGCAGGGCCGATCCTTCGTCGCGATCGTGCGGATGCGCAGCGCACCGATATCGCTGCGGCCGGGAATGTCGGCGCGGTCGATAATCTCCGACCAGGCGAAGACGGTCAGCCCGGCAAAGAGCGGCGCGACGTGCCGGCCGCCGTTGATCGCGGCAACATGAAAAGCATTGGCGAGCCCGTTGAACGACAGTGCGCGGGCGAGCGAGATCACGTGCCCGCCATAGATCAGCCGGCGGCCGAAGCGCCCCTGCCCTTCAGAAAACTGGTTGAAATGTACTTTCGCGGTGTTCTGATAAAGCCGGGTCGCGAGCTGATGCTCGGCTTCCTCGACGGTCATGCCGTCGACGTGATCGATCTTCTCGCCGGCTTCGTAATCGCCCCAGACCTGCTCTGAGCCGGCGAGCACGCGATCGTACGCGCTTGCATTGATCGCAGGGCACGCGGTCCCGATCGCATCCGCTGCAAGTGCAGAGGGCAGCTCCGGCACGCGCTCCTCCACGATGGCAGCGGCGGCATCGCGTTTGCGCAGCATGAGCCAACGCACGTAATCAAGCACGGTCTCGCCGTTCTGGTTTACCCCGCGCGAGCGCACATAGACAATCCCGGTCTGCCTGTTGGAATTCTCCTTCAGCCCGATGACTTCGGAGGTCGCCGCCAGCGTATCGCCGGCAAAGACCGGCTTCACGAAGCGGCAATCCGCATAGCCGAGATTGGCCACCGCGTTCAGCGAAATGTCCGGCACCGTCTTGCCGAACACGATGTGGAAAACGAGGAGATCGTCGATGGGGCTCCCTTTATATCCGATCGCCTGCGCGAAAGCGTCCGAGGACTGCACGGCGAAACGCGAGCCGTAGAGTGCGGTGTAGAGCGCCGCGTCGGCTGATGTCACTGTGCGCGGCGTCGCGTGGCGGATCACCTGGCCGAGGCGGAAATCCTCGAAGAAATTGCCGGCGCTGGTCTTTGCTCCCGTCATGCGAACGTCACGCATGCAGGTTCAGTGCCGCTCAGTACGCCGCCACCAGCGGATACAGATAATAGGCAATCACGCGCTCGAGGAAGAAAATCAGTAATAGTAAGATGACCGGCGAAATATCAAGCCCGCCAAGATGCGGCAGGATGTTGCGGATCGGCCGCAAGATGGGCTCGGTCAGCGCGTTCAGCGTGTTCCACACCGCACGGACGAAGTCGCTGCGGAAGTTCACGACATCGAAAGCGATCAGCCACGACAGGATCGCGGTGGCGATCACAACCCACGTATAAAGCTGCAAAATCAACAGAATGACGTCGAGGATCGCGCGCATGAGACCTGCTGTGCCGGGGAACCCGTCTCATTTAGCTAGCCTGCTGCCGCGCATCAACCCTGCGGGAGGTGCGGACAGCTCTTGACCTGCCGAACCGCCGCGCGTATCGCCGTCGGCGGGACACCTCTCCCCAACGAGAGGCGCCCATCTGAAAGGATGGATTATGACTATTATTACCAGGCCCGGCGCGCGGCCGGCGAACCCCTGCTTTTCTTCCGGCCCGTGTGCGAAGCGCCCCGGCTGGACCCCCGAAATCCTCAGAAATGCGCCGCTCGGCCGCTCGCATCGCGCCAAAGCCGGCAAGTCGAGGCTCGAACAGGCTCTCGCGCTCACCCGCGAGGTTCTGCAGGTTCCCGGCGATTACCGCATCGGCATCGTGCCGGCGTCCGATACTGGAGCCGTCGAGATGGCGATGTGGTCGCTCTTAGGCAGCCGGCCAGTCGACGTGCTCGCCTGGGAATCCTTCGGCGAGGGCTGGGTGACGGACGCCGTCAAGCAGCTGAAGCTCAAAGACGCGCGGGTCCTCAAAGCCGATTACGGCGACATCGTCGATCTCGCGAGCGTCGACTGCGATCACGACGTGATCTTCACCTGGAACGGCACGACCTCCGGCGTGCGCGTGCCGAACGCCGACTGGATTGCCGGCGATCGCCAGGGACTCACGATCTGCGACGCGACCTCCGCCGCCTTCGCGCAGCGTCTTGATTTCGCAAAACTCGATGTCGTGACCTTCTCCTGGCAGAAGGTGCTCGGCGGCGAAGCGGCGCACGGCATGCTGATCCTGTCGCCGCGCGCGGTCGAGCGGCTCGAGACCTACACGCCGCCATGGCCGCTGCCGAAGATTTTCCGTATGACCAAAGGCGGCAAGCTGATCGACGGCATTTTCAAAGGCGAGACGATCAACACGCCCTCGATGCTGTGCGTCGAAGATTATCTCGATGCGCTGAACTGGGCGAAGTCGCTCGGTGGATTGGATGCATTGATCTCGCGCGCTGATGCGAACACCAAAGTCATCGCCGATTGGGTGGCGAAGACGCATTGGATCGATTTCCTCGCCAAAGACACGGCGACCCGCTCGAATACGAGCGTGTGCTTGAAAGTGGTCGATCCCGCGGTGACAGCGCTCTCTACGGACGCGCAGGCGGCGTTCGCAAAAGAGCTCGCGACGCGGCTCGAGAAAGAAGGCGCGGCTTACGACATCGGCGCCTATCGCGACGCGCCGGCGGGTTTGCGCATCTGGTGCGGTGCGACGGTCGAACGCAGCGATGTCGAAGCGCTGACGCATTGGCTCGATTGGGCTTATGCGCAGGCCAAGGCCGCTCTGCCGAAGGCGGCGTGACGCGAAAAACCTTCTCCCTTGCGGGAGAGGGTGGCCTGCAGTCGCATCAGGCCGAAAAGTGCGAAGCGGTTTTCGGATAACCTGATGCGAAAAGATTGCAGGCCGGGTGAGGGGTGACCCTCACGAACATTCCCCTCATCCGCCTCGCGTTTGGCGAGGCACCTTCTCCCGCAAGGGGAGAAGGGTCGCTCACCGGATAAAATCCCATGTCCCCTCGCGTTCTCATCTCCGATGCCCTTTCCCCCGCCGCCGTCGCGATCTTCAAGGAGCGCGGCGTCGAGGTCGATTTCCAGCCCAATCTCGGCAAGGACAAAGACAAACTCGCGGCTGTGATCGGCGACTATGACGGTCTCGCCATTCGTTCGGCGACGAAAGTCACGGCGAAAATTCTGGAGAATGCCTCGCGGCTGAAAGTGATCGGCCGCGCCGGCATCGGTGTCGACAACGTCGACATTGCCGCGGCGACGGCAAAGGGCGTGATCGTCATGAACACGCCGTTCGGCAATTCGATCACGACGGCGGAACACGCGATCGCGCTGATGTTTGCGCTGGCGCGGCAAATCCCGGCAGCCGATATTTCGACCCAAGCTGGCAGATGGGAGAAGAACCGCTTCATGGGGGTCGAGATCACCGGCAAATTGCTGGGCATCATCGGCTGCGGCAATATCGGCTCCATTGTTGCCGATCGCGCCATCGGCCTGCACATGCGCGTCATCGCCTACGATCCGTTCCTGTCGCCGGAGCGTGCGCAGGATCTCGGTGTCGAGAAGGTCGATCTCGACGACCTTCTCGCCCGCGCCGACTTTATCTCCCTGCACACCCCGATGACGGCACAGACGAAAAACATCCTGTCTGCCGAAAATCTCGCCAGGACCAAAAAGGGCGTGCGCATCGTCAATTGCGCGCGCGGAGGGTTGGTCGACGAGGCGGCGCTGCGCAAACTCCTCGATTCCGGCCATGTCGCGGGCGCCGCGTTCGACGTGTTCACGAGCGAGCCGGCGACCGAGAACCCGCTCTTCGGCCACCCCAATGTCGTCTGCACGCCGCATCTCGGCGCCTCGACCGCGGAGGCGCAGGAGAATGTCGCGTTGCAGGTCGCCGAGCAGATGTCGGACTATCTGACCCGCGGCGCGATCTCGAATGCGGTGAACTTCCCGTCGATCACGGCTGAGGAGGCGCCGAAGCTGAAGCCGTTTATCGCGCTCGCCGAGCGGCTCGGCTCCTTTGCCGGGCAGCTGACGGAGTCCGGCCTCACCAAGGTGACGATCACCTACGAAGGCGAGGCGGCGGAGCTGAAGACCAGGGCGCTGACCGCCTCGGCTATCGCCGGGCTGCTGCGGCCGCTTCTCTCGGACGTGAATGTCGTCTCCGCTCCGACTGTCGCCAAGGAGCGCGGCATCGTCATCGACGAGGTAACCCGGGCGGCCGAGGGCGATTACGAGTCCCTGATCACCCTGACGGTCCAAACCGAGCGGCAGGAACGCTCCGTCGCCGGGACCGTGTTTCATGACGGCAAGCCGCGGATAACGATGATCAAGGACATCAAAATGGATGCGGAATTCGCTCCATCGATGATCTACGTCAGCAATGAGGACAGGCCAGGCTTTATCGGGCGCTTCGCCAGCCTGCTCGGTGACGCCGGGATCAACATCGCGACGTTCGCGCTTGGCCGCGACCGCGAGGGCGGCTCTGCAATTGCCCTGGTGCAGGTCGACGGCAAGGTGCCGGAGACGGCGCTTGCCGGCATCCAGCGGATCGAAGGGGTCAAGCAGGCTAAGGCACTGAGTTTTTAGACGGCCCCTCACATCCCGAGATACGACCGCCGCACCCGATCGTCCGCCAGAAGCTCCGCCCCGGTGCCGGAAAGCGTGATCGCGCCGTTCTCCAGGACGTAAGCGCGTTGCGCGAGCCGCAGCGACGCCGCGACGTTCTGCTCGACCAGCATACAGGTCATGCCGTCGCGGTTGAGCTCGCCGATCACGTCGAGCACGCGTGCGGCCATCGCGGGGGCAAGTCCGAGCGAAGGCTCGTCGAACATGATGAGCTCGGGTTCCCCCATGAGGCAACGGGCGATCGCCAGCATCTGCTGCTCGCCCCCTGACAGCGTGCCCGCCGCCTGCGTGGCGCGCTCTTCGAGGCGCGGGAAGAGCGCGAACATGCGCTCGAGGTTCTGTGCCCGACGCGCGCGGGCGCGCGGCAGCATCGAGCCGGTGAGCAGGTTCTCCCGCACGCTCAGCGTCGGGAAAATCTGCCGTCCCTCGGCAACCTGGCCGATGCCGAAATCGCAGACTTTTGCGCTCGGCAGGCCGGCAATGTCGCGATCCTTGAAGCGGATCGTGCCGGCTGCCGGCCTCAGCATGCCGGCAATGGCGCGGATGAGCGACGTCTTGCCGGCGCCGTTGGCGCCGACAATCGCGACGATCTCGCCCTGCGGCACGTCGAGCGATACGCCAGCGAGTGCCTGCGCGTCGCCGTAGAAGAGGTCGAGATTTTCGACCGACAGCATCAGGCGACGGCCTCGGCGCCGAGAAAGGATTCGATCACGCGGGGATCGCGTGTCACTTCCGACGGGGTGCCCTCGGCGATTGTCGCGCCATGGTGCAGGACATGCACGCGGGTCGCGAGCGCCATCACCGCGCGCATGACATGCTCGATCATCACGATCGTGATGTTTTCCTCGCGGTTCAGGCTGCGTAAAATCTCGACGATGCGATCGGTCTCGGTCGGGCGAAGGCCCGCCATCACCTCGTCGAGGAGCAGAAGTTTCGGCCGCGTCGCCAGCGCACGCGCGACTTCGAGACGCTTGCGATCGGGCAAAGTGAGCTCGTGCGCCTTGCGCGCGCGCCTGTCCCACAGGTCCAGTCGGCGCAGGATTTCGCCGGCGCGGGCGTAAGCCTCGTCCATGTTGCTGGCGCGCAGCATCGCGCCGATCGCGGCATTCTCGATTACCGTAAGTTCCGGGAACGGCCGCACGATCTGGAAGGTGCGGGCGATGCCGAGCTGACAGATGTGTTCCGGCGTGGTGCGGTCGATACGCTCGCCGTCGAAAATGATTTTGCCTGCATCGGGCGGGAAGACACCGGCGATGAGGTTGAACAAGGTCGTCTTGCCGGCGCCGTTCGGGCCGATTACCGCGAAGATCGAACCAGTTTCGACGGCGAGCGATACATTGTCGACCGCGACCAATCCGCGAAAGCGCTTCGTCACGCCTTCAATCATCAACAGACTCATCGCGGCGCGCTCCGCAAGCGCAGCACGCCAGCAAGCCGCGGCCACAGCCCGCTCGGTACAATTGCGATGATTGCCATGAGGAAAAGACCAAAGAACAGCGCCTTCGTGCCCGGCGCGTTCAACCCGATCGCGCCCGTCGCGGAAATCAGCGCCTCGCCAAGCGGCGCGAGAACGAAGGCGCCGAGGATCGGCCCGAACAATGTGCCGATCCCGCCGATGATCGGAGCCAGAATGATGTCGATCGAGCGCGAGATGTCGAAAATCTGCGAGGGAAAAAGATTGTTTGCATAAAAAGCCTGGAAGACGCCGGCAATGCCGGTCATTCCAGCAGATAGAAGCAGCGCTGCCATGCGGGCGCGATTAATATCGATGCCGAGTGCGCGTGCTGCTTCCGGATCCTCGCGCACAGCGAGCCAGCGATGGCCGAGGCGCGAGCGCCGCAACACCGCGCAGAGCACGAACGCGGCCGAGGCAAGCAGCAGCGCGAGATAATAGAAGAAGGTCGGCCCGCCCCGCAGGTTCCACCATTGGCCCTGATCTTCCGAACGCACCGGCAGGAAGAATCCGCCTGCGCCGCCGGTTGTACCAATGTGATCGAAGCCGACGCGCGCGACTTCGGCAAAGGCGATCGTCAACAGCGCGAAGTAAACGCCTTCAATGCGAAAGCGGAAGGCGAGCCAGCCGAGCAAAGCTGCGACGACAATGCAGGCGCCGACAGCCGGAAACACGCCGAGCCACGGCCCGATGCCGAAATGCACATAGAGGGCCGCCGAAACATATGCCCCGAGGCCGAGATAAAGCGCGTGGCCGAGCGACAAGAGACCGGCAAATCCCAAAAGGATGTTCCATGCCTGCCCGGTATAGGCGGCGAGGCAGACGAGAATCAATACCGAGAGAAGATAGCGGTCGAGAACCAGCGGCGCGGCAAGCATTGCAATGGCAAGCGCAGCGATGAGGACGCGCGCCCGCGTCGACACGCCGGCAAAAACCTGCGCAATCACACTATATGCAATCACGTCGCCGGCTTCCCGAGCAGACCTTGCGGGCGCAGTACCAGCACCGCCACAAGCAGCGCGAAAGACACCATGCTCTTCATCGACGGTGCGATGATGACGCTGGCAAGGGCTTCGACGACGCCGATGAGCAGCCCGCCGAGCAGCGCGCCGGCCATCGAGCCGAGCCCGCCGACGATGACGATCGTGAAAGCGAGCAGCGTGAAGGATGGCGCGAGCATCGGCGTGACATCGGTCAGCGCCACCATGATTGCACCCGCCGCTCCGGCGCAGGCGAGCCCGAGACCGAAGGTGAGCGCGTACAATTTTTTGACGTCGAGCCCCACGACAGCGGCGCCGGTCAGATTATCGGCGCAGGCGCGGATCGCCGTGCCCATCAGGGTAAAGCGGAAAAACGCGAACAGCGCCGCCGTGACGGCGACGGCAGCCGCCGCTGCATAGGCGCGCACCTTGTCG
>JAXDNH010000039.1:0-25045 GCA_034669525.1 Methylobacteriaceae bacterium
CCTCTGGATCACGCCGCAAGTGCACCTTCGCCATGCAGATGCAGGATGCGGTTCACGAAATCCGACACGGCAATCAGCGTCCGGTTCGGCGCTTCGCGATGCGGCGCATGGCCGATGCCCGGCAGAACCGTTACGTCAACGGGACAATAGCATTCCTCCTGGGCGATCTCGATCTGCCGCAGCGTGCCATATTGGTCGGCTTCGCCTTGCACGATCTGCACGGGCACGCGGATATAGGCGAGCGATTCCGAAATGTCCCATTTGCGGAACTCGGGATCGAGCCAAGCTTCGTTCCAGCCGCGGAACGCGATATCGACGTGCCTATGCCAGCGCGCGAGTTTGTCACGCAGATCGGTACTCGCGTAAGTCTGCTTTGCCGCGGCGATCGAGGCGATGCTTACATCTTCGACAACAAAGTGCGGCGCGATCAGCGACAGGCCGCGGATGCGATGGTCCTGCACGCCGCCGGCATAGATCGTCGCGATCGACGCACCATCGGAATGTCCAATCAAAATTCCACGGCGGAAGCCGATCGCGTTGAGCAGCTTTGGTAAAACGTCCAGCGCCTCGTCATGCATGTAAGTGAGCCGACGCGGCAGCGGCACTGGGCTCGACTGCCCGTAGCCGGCGCGCGAATACACGAACACGCCCGCGCTCGTTGCCGTCGCAAGGCGATCGGGGAAGTCGCCCCATTGGCCAACCGAGCCGAGGCCCTCGTGCAGCAGTACCAGCGTCGGCGCCTCGTGCGGAAGCGGTCCGATCATCCGGTATTCGAGTTCGGACGAACCGACCTTCAACATCCCCGACAGCTGCAGCGCTTGCACGGAACCAACCTCAGGCGACGTTCGAGATTTCACGCAGCTTGAAACGCTGGATTTTCCCGGTGGCGGTTTTAGGTAATTCGTCGACGACTTCAATCCAGCGCGGATATTTCCACGGACCGATCGAACGCTTCACGTGTTCCTTGAGATCATCGTCGAGACCACCGGTGGCCTGCGAACCTTTCAGCACGATGAAGGCCTTCGGCTTCAACAGCCCATCGCCATCCGCCGCGGGAATGACCGCCGCTTCCAGCACTGACGGGTGGCTGACGAGCGCGTTCTCGACCTCGAACGGCGAGACCCAGATGCCGGAGACCTTGAACATGTCGTCGGAGCGGCCGCAATAGGTGTAGCGCCCCTCCGCGTCCCGCATGAATTTGTCCCCGGTGCGCATCCATTGGCCTTGGAATGTGTTGCGGCTTTTCTCGCGCTGGTTCCAGTAGCCCTCCGCGGCGCTCGGCCCGCGCAGCACCATTTCGCCGATCTCGCCGTCCGGGACGTCGCCACCGTCTTCGTCGACGAGGCGCACGTCGTAGCCTGGCACCGCGCGGCCTGTCGTGCCGTATTTCACGTCGCCCGGTGCGTTCGACACATAGATGTGCAGCATTTCGGTTGAGCCGATGCCGTCCAAAATGTCGACGCCGTAACGCTCCTTCCATTTTAGCCCGACATGTTCGGGCAAAGCCTCGCCGGCCGAGATGCAGAGGCGCAGGCGCTGCGAGCCTTTTTCCGGCGCGCAAGCGGGATCGACGAGCATGCCGGCGTAACCTGTCGCCGCACCGAAAAACATCGTCGGCTGGTCGCGCTGCATGACTTCGAAGATTTTCGCCGGCGTCGGCCGCTCGTCGAGCAGCAGCGCGGTTGCGCCGACCGACATCGGGAAGGTCAGCGAATTGCCGAGCCCGTACGCAAAGAAGAGCTTCGCGGCGGAGAAGACGACGTCGTCCTCGCGCATCCCGAGCACGCCCTGCCCGTAAAGTCTGGCGGTCTCCATCAAGCTCGTGTGCACGTGCTTCACGCCTTTCGGCATGCCGGTTGAGCCGGAGGAATAAAGCCAAAACGCCGGTTCGTCGGGATGCGTTTCAGCGGTTTCGAATTGTTGCGGCAACCCGTCGAGCGATTCTTGCAGCGTCTTGAATGACGTACCGCCCGGCGCATCACCGGCGACAATGACGTGCTCTAAATCGGAGAGCCGCGGCAGGATGGGCTCGACAATATTCAGGAGCTGGGGGCTGACAAACAGCGCCCGGGCGCGGCAATCCTTCAGCACGTAGGCATATTGCTCGGCGGGCAGCAATGTATTGAGCAGAACAGGCACCACGCCGGCGCGCATCGCGCCGAGAAAGACCGCGGGATAATCGACGATGTCCAGCATGATTAACGCCACGCGCTGCTCCTGGCGTATCCCGAGCTTCTTCATGAGATGCGCGACGCGGCAGCTCTGCGCGTGCAACTGCTTGTAAGTCAGCCGGCGCTTGCGGTCGATGAAGGCGACCTTGTCGCCGCGGCCCTCATCAATGTTGCGATCGAGAAGGTCCGTGACGGCATTGTAGGTTTGGCTGCTCACGATCTCCTCCCCGCCGTTGCAGCCTATCGGCGACGGCCGAGGCTTTTTGAATTATACTGCATATTAACGTCGCCCGCGCGCTTGCTGTCAACAGCGATCGGCATTATTGTTCACATCAATGGACAGATCTGACGATATGCGGGACCGGCCGTGGACACGCACGGACGGCGCCGGGACCACGGCGCCGAAGGCTCTCGACGCCGAAGCAGAGTTCCTCGCCTCGCTTGGCGCCCGCGTGCGTCATTTGCGGGCGATGCGCGGCATGTCGCGGAAGGTTCTGTCCGCGGCGTCCGGCGTGTCGGAGCGCTACATCGCGCAGCTTGAGAGCGGTCAGGGTAACGTCTCGATCATTCTGTTGCGGCGCGTCGCGCTGGCGACAGGCGCGCGACTCGAAGATCTGATCCCGGGCGCGGATGGGCCACCGGATTGGCCTGTTATCCGCGATCTCGTGCGCGGCGCTTCGGCGGAGACGATCGCGCAGGTGAAGCGCCTCTTGTCGGGAAACGGCGCCGCCAATGCGGCCGCTGAGCAGCGCGTCGCGCTGATCGGATTGCGCGGCGCGGGTAAATCGACGCTCGGGCGCCTCGTCGCCGAGCGCGTCGGCTGGCAATTTGTCGAACTCAACAAGGAGATCGAGCGCGACAACGATATGTCAGTCCCGGAAATTTTCGCGATGTATGGCCAAGAGGGCTACCGCCGCTTCGAACAAGCGGCGGTGCGCAAGCTGATCGCTCGCGATGGACCGATACTGCTCGCGACGGGCGGCGGCATTGTCGCCGAACCAGTGACGTTCGATCTCGTTCTCTCTTCTTTCTACACGATATGGCTCAAGGCCGAACCGGAAGAACATATGCGCCGCGTGCGCGAACAAGGCGATCTGCGGCCGATGGGCGGCGACGCATCCGCCATGCAGGAGCTTCGCGCGATCCTCGTTAGCCGCGAGCCGTTCTATGCGCGCGCGCGCGCAATGGTCGACACGGCGGGGCTGTCGGCCGAAGAAGCCGCGGACCGGCTGTACGCATTGATCTCGTCCGAACTAACGAGCGATGAGGCCGTACTCAGCACAGCTAAATAAGAATGATCTGAAGCGCACGAAGATGCGCAGACATTTGGGGAGCGAAATAATGAAACCGCCTTTTGCCGAGATCCGCTTCGCGGCGCCGCGCGTCGATATCACGGCCCTGCCTGACGGCGGCATGATCCTGCGCTCGCCGCAGCGGCTCGAGCCATACTGCCGCAATCTCGGTGACCTGCTCGAACATTGGGGCGCGGAGACCCCGGATGCGGTTTTTCTCGCCGAGCGCGCCGCGCGGGGCTGGCGGCGCATCAGCTATGGCGAGACGCTGCGCGGCGTGCGCGCGATGGCGCAGGCGCTGATCGATCGCAAGCTCTCGGTCGAGCGACCGCTCGTCATTCTCTCCGACAATGGCATCGACCACGCGCTCGTCGCCTTCGCGGCGATGCATGCCGGCATTCCCGTCGCGCCGATCTCACCGGCCTATTCGCTGATGTCGAAGGACTTCGGCAAGCTGAAATACGCGCTGGAGCTGATCGGCCCGGGGCTGATCTTTGTCGCCGATGCGACGCCCTTCGCGGCGGCGCTGAAGGCGGTGGACCTGAAAGGCGCGGAGTTGGTCACGAGTTCGCCTGCTCCAGAAGGAATCCCAGCAACGGCATTGCAGGAACTCCTCAACACCCGCACGTCCAGCGCCGTCGATACTGCGCGCGAAAAAGTCGGACCCGAGACGATCGCCAAAATCCTCTTAAGTTCCGGCTCGACCGACATGCCGAAAGGCGTGATCACGACGCAGCGCATGCTCTGCTCGAACCAGCAGGCGATCCATCAGCTCTGGCCGTTTCTCTCGGAGAAGCCGCCGGTCCTCATCGACTGGTTGCCGTGGAACCACACGTTTGGCGGCAGCTTCTGTTTGAACCTTGTGCTGCGCCATGGCGGCACGATGTATATCGACGACGGCAAGCCGGCGCCGCAGCTGATCGCGAAGACGCTCGCAAACTTACGCGAGATTTCGCCGACGGTTTATTTCAACGTGCCGCGCGGTTACGACATGCTGCTGCCGCATCTCGAAAACGACGCCGCGCTGCGTGCCACCTTCTTCCGCAATCTCGACATGCTGTTCTATGCGGCCGCGGCACTGCCGCCGGCGCTCTGGGGCCGGCTTGAAGATGTCGCGATCAAGGCGCGCGGCATGCGCGTGCCAATGATTGCGGCCTGGGGCTCAACCGAGACGGCGCCCGGCGCCACCATCGTGCATTTCCCGATCGAGCGCGCCGGCTATATCGGCCTGCCGGTCCCCGGCTGCGAGATCAAGCTCGTGCCGAATTCCGGACGGCTGGAGATCCGCGCGCGCGGTACGAACATCACGCCGGGCTATTGGAAGCGGCCGGACCTCACGCAAAAAGCCTTCGACGAAGATGGCTTTTTCAAAACGGGCGATGCCGGCCGCTTCGCCGAGCCGGACAAGCCCGAGATGGGGCTCGAATTCGACGGGCGCCTCAGCGAGGACTTCAAGCTGACGTCGGGCACCTGGGTCAATGTCGGCAGCGTGCGCGTGCGGGCGATTTCCGCAGGCAGTCCTGTCATCCAGGACGCCGTCGTCACCGGGCACAATCTGGACGAAATCGGCCTGCTTGTGTTCCCCAATCCTGATGGCTGCCGCAGTCTTTGCGCCGACCTTCCCGCCGATGCATCTTTGGCTCGCCTGATCGGCGATCCGCGTGTGCGTGCGCGCATCGAAGACGCGTTGCGGACGCTTGCGCAAGAATCTTCCGGCGGCTCGACGCTGCCGAAACGCGTGTTGATCCTCGACGAGCCGCCATCGATCGACGCCAACGAGATCACGGACAAGGGCTACATCAATCAGCGCGCGGTGCTGATGCGCCGCGCCGCGCTGGTCGAGCGCCTGCATGCGCCGGCGCCTGATCCCGAGGTGATCGGCGCACCGCAGCAGGCAAAAGAGCGCGAGCTGTTGCGGGCTTAGAAACTCGTCATTGCGAGGGGCGCAGCGACGAAGCAATCCAGGAGCCGCCGGTTGCGCCTGGATTGCTTCGCTTCGCTCGCAATGACGCGCGTTAGGTCTTCTTCGCAATCATCGCGCAGCCGCCCTCGCCGAGCGGCCGCCAGGCCTGCTCGACGGGAATCTCCTTGACCATCTTGTAGAGGTCCCACTCGGACTTCGACTCGGCCGGGGCCTTGGCCTGGAAAAGATACATCGGGTGCATCTTGCGGCCGTCCTCGCGGATCGTGCCCTTGCCGAGCACGTCGTCCTCCGTCGGCATCGCCTTCATCTGCTCGACGACCTTCTTGCCGTCGCGGCTCTTCGTGACCTCCATCGCCTTCAGATAGTGCAGCGCCGCGCTGTAGGACGCCGCGTGATTCGATGTCGGATAGGTCTTGTGCTGTTTCGCGAAGCGCTCCGACCAGGCCCGCGTCTTGTCATTGAGGTCCCAGTAAAAAGACTCGGTGAAGAGGAGGTTTTGCGCGACCGGCAAGCCGAGCGAGTGGACGTCCGTCAGGAACACAAGCAGCCCCGCGAGCTTTTGTTTCGGGGTGACGCCGAATTCGGCGGCTTGCTTGATCGCGTTGACGGTGTCGCCGCCGGCATTCGCCAGCCCGATCACTTTCGCGCCTGAGGTCTGCGCCTGGATCAGAAAGGAAGAGAAATCCGGCGTGTTGAGCGGCGCGCGCACGGCCCCGATCACCTTGCCGTTCTGCTGTTTCACGACAGCCGAGGTCTGCGCCTCGAGGTCATGCCCGAAAGCATAATCGGCGGTGATGAAGAACCAGGTGTCGCCGCCGGTCGCAACGACCGCCCGGCCGGTCCCGTTGGCGAGGGCGAAATTGTCGAAATTCCAGTGGATGAGGTTCGGGCTGCAGGCATCGCCGGTCAGTCGCGTCGAGCCGGCGGAGGCGTTGAGGTTGACCTTGTTGTATTGCTTCGTGATGTCCGCGACCGCGAGCGCCACGGCCGAATTCGGCACGTCGATGATCGCGTCGACATTCTCGACCTGGTACCACTGCCGCGCCACGTTGGAGCCGATATCGGGCTTGTTCTGATGGTCGGCGGATATGACCGTGACTTTGAGCGCGCTCTTCGGATTGGCCTTCATGTAGTCCTCGACGGCCATGCGCACGCCGAGGAGCGAGCCCGGCCCGGTCGTATCCTGATAGAGCGAGGACATGTCGTTGAGGACGCCGATCTTGACCTCGAATTGCTGCGCGCTCACCGGCGCAGCGCAAAGGGCCAGCGCAGCGAGCGCGGCGGCGAAAACAAAGTGGCGCATGTCTTTTCCTCCCAAATTTTTTGCCGAGCCTAGCCGGTTCCTGGGCGCTGGCAAGAGCGGCCTCCAGGCCGTCATTGCGAGGAGGCGCCATGCGAAGTCGGCTATAGCCGGCCTCGAAAAGCCGACGAAGCAATCCAGGGCAAATACTGCATCGTCGGGTGTTTGCCCCTGGATTGCTTCGCTTCGCTCGCAATGACGCTCGCCTGACGCGCCACTATTGAAATAGACTTCTGCCTATGAAGATCATTGATGTCCGCGCACATGTTCTCGAGGCGCCGCTCTCTGAAGCCTTCTCCTATTCACGCTCCTGGTATTCGGCGCGCACGTCACTGATCGTCCAGATCGTGACGGATTCAGGGCTCGTCGGTTGGGGAGAGTGTTACGGGCCGGCCCGCATCAATGCCGTGGTGGTCGACAGCATGAAGCCGCTGCTCCTCGGCGAGGATCCGTTCCGAACCGAGTGGCTCTGGCACGAGATTTATGCGCGTTTTCGCGATCACGGCCAAAAGGGCTCGATCATCCAGGGCCTGAGCGGCATCGACATCGCGCTGTGGGACATCAAGGGCAAGGCGCTCGGCGAGCCCGTGCACCGCCTGATGGGCGGTCCGATGCGCAGCGGAGTTTCGGCCTACGCCACCGGCCTTTATCGCCGCGAGAGCGGGCGACCGGAGGATTATCTCGCGCAAGAAGCCGCTTCATATGTTGCCGACGGTTTCACCGCGGTGAAACTCAAGGTCGGCTACGGCGTCGAGGAAGATTTGCGCATGATCCGCGCCGTGCGCGAGGCAATCGGGCCCGCCATCGGGCTGATGATCGACGCCAACCATGCCTATGACGCGGTCGCGGCGATCCGGCTCGGGCGCTTGGCCGAGCCGTTCGACATCGGCTGGCTCGAGGAGCCGGTGCCGCCCGAAGATGTTGCGGGCCATCGCGAAGTGCGCGCCGCGCTCACCATTCCGATCGCCAGCGGGGAATGCGAGTTCACCCGTTTCGGTTTTCGCGAACTGATCACGACGCGCGCCGTCGACATCGTCCAGCCCGACACCTGTTCGGCCGGCGGCCTCTCCGAGTGCAAGAAAATCGCCGACCTGGCGCTTGCTTACGGTCTGCGTTACGTCCCGCATGTCTGGGGCAGCGGCGTCGCGCTCGCGGCGGCCCTGCAACTGCTCGCGGTCTTGCCCGCTTTGACGCCGCCATCGCTCAATCCAATCGAACCGATGCTGGAATTCGACCGCACCGAGCATCCGATCCGGCAGGCTCTGCTCGTCACGCCGATCGAGCATACGAGAGGGCGTGTCGACATTCCGCAGGGACCCGGACTCGGCATCGACATCGATCGGGCGGCGTTGGAGCGGTTTAGGGTGGGTTAGGCGAGGAAGGCGCGTCATGCCCGGCCTTGCGCCGGGTATCCACGGAGGCATCAAGCTGTCTTGCGAGGAGCGTCAGCGACGAAGCAATCCAGGGGCAAATTCTGCAATCGTCGGAACGTTGGCCCTGGAGCGCTTCGCTTCGCTCGCAATAATGGCCCCGCCATGGCCGGCTTGCGCCAGGCATGACGGAACACTCACCCCCTAAACGCCGCGCCTTCATGCGTGAGCAGCCAGTGCTTGCGGTGCAAGCCGCCGCCATAGCCGGTGAGGCGCTGGTTCGAGCCGATGACGCGATGGCACGGCAAGACGATGCTGATCGGATTGGCGCCGTTCGCCGCGCCAACGGCGCGGATTGCTTTCGGAACGCCGATTTTTGCGGCAAGCGCGCCGTAGCTTGAGGTTTGTCCCGACGGTATCGTTCGCAGTGCGGTCCACAGCTTGCGTTGAAACGGCGTTCCACCCGTTTCGACCTCGATACGATCGAGCGCGGAGAAATCGCCGGCGAAATAGCGATTTAGCGACTCACGGATCAAACTCCGAGCGCTGCCCTCGCGCAACCCAATTTCGCTCCCGTATTGCAGCCGCAGCAAGCGCCGCATCCGCTCTTCGTAATCGTCCCAATCGAGCGCACGCAAGCGATCCTCTTCATCGAAGACGACGAGCAACAGGCCGATCGGCGTCGGCAGGCGATCGAGCGCAAAATTCATCCCGAATCACTCATCCCAAATCCCTGGCGATCAGCATACGCTGGATGTCGCTGGCGCCCTCGTAAATCTGGCAGATACGCACATCGCGATAGATGCGCTCGACCGGAAAGTCGGCGAGATAGCCGTAGCCGCCGAGAATCTGGATCGCGGACGAGCACACGCGCTCCGCCATTTCGGAGGCGAAGAGTTTCGCCATCGACGCCTGCGTGAGACACGGCTGCCCGGCTTCCCTCAACCCGGCGGCATGCAGCACCATCTGCCGCGCCGCCTCGATCTGCGTCGCCATGTCGGCGAGCTTGAATGCGACGGCCTGATGCCCGATCAGCTTCTGCCCGAAGGTCTCGCGCTCGCGCGCATAATCGCGCGCATGCTCGAACGCCGCGCGCGCCATGCCGACCGCCTGCGAGCCGATGCCGATGCGCCCGCCCTCGAGATTTGAGAGCGCGATTCTGTAGCCCTCGCCTTCTTCACCGAGCCGCTGCTCGACCGACAGGCGGACATCGTTGAAATTGATCTGGCATGTATCCGACGCATGCAGTCCGAGTTTTTGCTCGACGCGCGCGACCTCATAGCCTTCGCTGTCGGTCGGCACGATGAAAGCGGAAATGCCCTTCTTGCCGGCATCGGGATCGGTGACGGCGAACGTGACCACGATGTTCGCATTGCGGCCGGACGTGATGAACTGCTTCGTGCCCGACAGGATGTAAGACGAATTGCCGTCGCGCCGCGCCCGCGTCCTGATGTTCGACGCGTCCGAACCCGCCTGCGGCTCGGTCAGCGCGAACGCCCCGAGCCATTCGCCGCGTGCCAGGGGCTTCAGATAGCGCTCTTTCTGCTCATCGGTGCCGTACTTATAAATCGGCATGCAGCCGACGGAATTGTGCACGCTCATGATCGTCGAGCACGAGCCGTCGCCGGCGGCGATCTCCTCGATTGCCATGGCATAGGCGACTTGGCCGGTCTCCGAACCGTCCCATTCCGCCGGCACCAGCATGCCCATGAAGCCGAGCTCGCCCATTTCGCGGATCACCTCGGCGGGAAAGCGATGCTCGCGATCCCATGCCGCCGCGTTCGGCGCGAGCCGCTCGCGCGCAAACTGACGCGCCATGTCCCTGATCTGGATCTGGTCTTCGCTCGGAATCATGCGTTCAATGCAGCCGTTCGATCGCGATTGCGGTTGCCTCGCCGCCGCCGATGCAAAGCGAGGCGACGCCGCGCTTCAAATCGTATTTCTCCAACGCGGCAAGCAGCGTCACGATGATGCGTGCGCCCGAAGCGCCGATCGGATGGCCGAGCGCGCAGGCGCCGCCATGCACGTTTACCTTATCGTGCGGCAGATCGAGATCGCGCATCGCCGCCATCGCCACGACGGCGAAGGCCTCGTTGATCTCGAAAAGGTCAACGTCCTTGTTCGACCAGCCGGTGCGCTCGAAGAGCTTCTTTACCGCGCCGATCGGCGCCGTCGGAAAGAGGTTCGGCAGATCGGCATGGGAGGCATGGCCTTTGATCTCGGCGAGCGGCTTGAGACCGCGCTTTTCCGCGTTCGAGCGGCGCATCAGAACGAGCGCGGCGGCACCGTCTGAAATCGAGCTTGCATTTGCGGCGGTGACCGTGCCGCCTTCGCGAAAGGCGGGCTTCAGTGTCGGGATTTTATCGAGCTTCGCCTTCGGCGGCTGCTCGTCATCCTTGACGAGCCTTTGCTCACGTCCGGCCTTCACCGCGACCGGCACGATCTCGCCCGCGAAACTGCCCTCGGCGATCGCTTTCTGCGCGCGTTTCAGCGAAGTGATGGCGTAATTATCCTGCGCCTCGCGCGTGAACTGGTAACTCTGCGCGCAATCCTCGGCGAAGGTGCCCATGAGCCGCCCCTTGTCGTAGGCGTCCTCGAGCCCGTCGAGGAACATGTGGTCCAAGACCTTGCCGTGGCCCATGCGATAGCCGGCCCGGGCGCGGTCGAGCAGGTAGGGCGCGTTGCTCATGCTCTCCATGCCGCCGGCGACCATGATGTCGGCCGATCCGACCGCGATGAGGTCGTGCGCGAGCATGACCGCCTTCATGCCGGAGCCGCACATTTTGTTGATGGTCGTGCAGGTCACAGATTTCGGCAGACCGGCGCCCAGTGCCGCCTGGCGCGCGGGGGCCTGGCCCTGCCCGGCCGGAAGAACGCAGCCGAAGATTACCTCTTCGATATCCTCGCCGGTGAGCCCGGCCCGATCGACCGCCGCTTTGATGGCAGGCGCGCCAAGCTCCGCCGCCGTCACGTCGCGAAAATCGCCCTGCAAGCCGCCCATTGGCGTGCGCGACGAGCCCACGATTGTGATCGGATCATGCTCCGGCATGGCGCCTCCGGCCCGAAGATGAGATTGGAATGCCTATAGCGCGCAACGCCGCCGACGTCATCGGATAGTTCGGCATATGAGCCGAGCGGCGGCCGAGGGGAAAAGTAGCCTCATCCATTTCCTAGCCTCGGCCGCGGTATGAAGGCGCCGGTGACCTAAGGCGACGCGGCGTACGCATCGTATCAATTGCGACTTCTCTAACCTCCAGCAGTTCCTCGCCCTTACCGCGGCCGGCTTCGCCGGGTAGATGTTCGTGCCATGGCGCCGGCTTCCCGTCAGGACTACTGCGCGCCGGCTGCATTCTTCGCCTCGATGAGTTTCACCGTGGTGAGAAGCGACTGGTTTGCGGGCGTTGAGATGCCGAGCTCCGCGGCCTTTCGAACGACAAACCCGTTGAGATAATCGATCTCGGTGGTTTTGCCGCGAGCAAGGTCCTGCGCCGTCGATGAATACTGGCTCGGCATAGATGAGGCGATTCCGAGGACCGTTTCAAGAATGTCTTCCGGAACCGATACGCCCAATCGGCCCGAAACATCGATACATTCACAAACAACATCTCGGATGACGTCGACAGCGCCATCCACCTCTATCAAACGCCCATAAGGCAACTGCGCGACGGCCGAGAGCGCATTGTAGGCACAGTTCACAATCAGCTTCGTCCAAAGCGCCTCGATGACCTCGCCCGACACTTTCGTCGGGATTCCGGCATGCTCGAAAGCCTCGGTGATGGCGGCGCTCGCAGGGCATTGGCCCATTACGAGTTCGCCGCGGCCATGATGTCTGACGTGTCCCGGTGCAGGCATATCGGTCGCGACGTAGACCGCGACTGGAACAACTGGCCGGTTCAGGACAGCTTGCAGGCGCTCAGCGTTGTCCACACCATTTTGCAGGCTGAGCACCGTGACTCGGTCACTCAAATAACGCGCCATGTCGTTCCCGGCGGCTTTAGTGTCATTCGACTTCACGCAGAACAAAATCACGTCCGCATCGGCGACGCCGGACGCCGTCACCGTGGCAGCGACCCGTGTCGCTTCGGTAAAGCGGCTGGTTTCAAGGATCAGGCCTCGTGCCTTCACAGCCTCGACATGCAGGGCCCTTCCGACGAGGCAGACTTCGTGGCCGGCTCGTGCCAACATGGCTCCGTAGTAGCAACCTACGGCGCCGGCTCCCATCACCGCGACCTTCATTGAAATGCTTCCTCAACCCGCGCAGACCACCGCCTCGCTCAGTTGGGTAGCGAACATGGTTGGGATGGCCAAGCGGCAACCAGACGGGTCGCCTTTGCCGCTATGGCCGCATAGTTGTGCTGGACGACAGTCTGTCAGTAGCGCTTCAGCTCAACCTCGATGAAGGCCATCGCCGCCGAACCGGCATTCATGACGTCGTGCTCGACGCCGGCCGCGCGCATGTAGCTGTCCCCCGCAGCGAATTTGGCCACGCTTTCCGTCTCCCCGTCGCTGGTGCGCAGCGTGGCGTCGGATAGCATGACGACAACATAGGGCCAGCCATGCCGGTGCCAGCCGGTCGCGGCACCGGCCTCGAAATCCCAGCGGGTGATCCGCACGGCGTCATCATCCTGCTGCAGCGTCGGTCGCGCAGGAACCGTGCAGTGAAATCCAGGCATGGTTATCCTTCTGCAAGCTCACTACGAGGCGCCTCCGGCATCGGCGGCCTTCACGAAAATCTTTCCGACCATGTGCGGATGCAGCGAGCAGAAGTAATCGTATTCGCCTGACGCTGTGAAGGTGAACGTGAATTTATCATCGGTGTCGAGCGTTTTGGACCGAAACGCCTTGTTCTTCGCGGCGACCGTATGCGGGATGTCGTCGTCATTGGTCCAGGTCACGGTTGTTCCGGACGCGACGGTGAGCGTCGCGGGAGAGAAAGTGAAATTGCCGATTTTCACTACACCCGCTTCGGCGTTTGCCGTGACTGCTTGCGCCTCGGCGGCGTGAGCCCTGCCCGCAATTCCGTAAGCCGGTACCAGCCCGCAGAGAGCGACGAGCGGCGGGGCGAGAAAGAGCGGGCGCCATATACTGTGACAGGGCGCGTTCGGTCGGGCTCTGGTGAGCATGAGATCGTCTCCGCGAATCTGAGAAGTGCGTTACGACGCGAGCGGCGTATCGATGATGGCCAGCGGCTGGCCGCCACGCACGAAGTGCACCGTTGCGATGCCGAGGAACTTGTTGAGCTCGCCGGCGGGCACCTTCATCGGTCCGGGCGATGGCGCCGTTCCCGGTGGGGGCTGCGGAAACGCCGTCGAGCGTGCCGTATGGAACGCGACGTTGCCTTCCACCTTCTGCATGATCTGGTGAATGTGGCCGTTAAGCACGGTCACCGATCCGAAGCGCTTCATCAGCGAGAGAGCGCGCGCGCCATCCTCCGTGCCCCAGCCCCATTCGGGATAAACCGTCCAGAGCGGAATGTGGGCGAAGACAACAATCGGCGTCGAGGAGGACAGGCCTGCGACATCGCCCTCGAGCCATTTCAATTGCCCGGAGCCGAGATTGCCCAAGCCGCCGGCCTTCAGATCCACGACATTGACGAGACCGATGAAGTGCACGCCGTCTTGGTCGAAACTGTACCAGCCGGCGCCATGCGATCCCTTGCCGTAGCGGTTGAGATACGCCTTACCCTGCTCGTCATCCAAGAGATCGTGCTCGCCGGGGACGTAGAACACCGGCAGGCCTGCGTCTTTTATCAGCTGGTCGGCGTCATCGAATTCCTTTTCCTTCGAGAGGTGGCTGATGTCGCCGGTATGAATCATGAAGGAGGGCGTTTTCGGCAGCGCCTTGATCTTTGCGATCGCTTCCCGCAGCGTCGCCAGGGCGTCGGGATTCGCCGCCTTATCGAAGCCGACATGACTGTCGCTTATCTGCAGAAACGTGAATGGAGTCAGAGCCTGTGGAGCGGCAAGCGCCTCACTCAGTCCTAATGAACTCGGAATGCCGCCGAGGATGCTCCAGAGCACACCCGTGCCGGCCCACGTCATGCATTCGAGGACGCCGCGGCGGCTGACGCCGTTGTCTTTGTCGAGTCCGTTTTGGCCAGAATTCGCCATGCCAAGCCTCCTCTGCACATGCGTGCTTCAAAGGACCAGACTCGGCGTCTCGCCGATTTATTCCCGGCTTGGGGGAGGCGGCTTGGAGGAGAGAGACAATGCGTTCAACAGCAATCATCGCTCCGCCACACATTAGCGAGAGCCCGCACGCCCGTGCTCACGAGCAGACTTCTAAATCGGCGCTAGCACTGGCGATCGCCGCGTTCCTCACCTCCAGTGCTTGAGAGGCGCGGCTCGAAGGGTGGCAGAGAAAATGCGTTTGCCCATCCTTGGACACGGTCCTTTGGATCTCCCGAGGAGGACGAGTGTTCAATTCGTCGGCGGCCGAAACCTTCGCACAAAAAGATTCGCGATCACCGCATGCGCGATGTGCTCCGCCATGCAGTGGTAGCCGAGATCGTTCAAATGGAGATCGTCCCCCGAGACCATGGTCTGCTGACTGCGCATGCTTGAAATATAGCGCATCGCCTCGAACCGACGCACATAAAGAATGTTCTGCTGCCCCGCGATCTTCCTTAGGGTGTCGCGGATCGCGGCGTAGCTGTCATCTCTGGCAAATCGTGCGGTATATTGCAGCCCAACGAGAACAACGTCGATCTTGTTTTCCTTCAGCCACTGGATCGTGCTCGTCACCGTGTCCTCGAATTCGTCGATCGGAACCCGGGCGAGCGCGTCGTTGGTGCCGAGTTGCCACAAAACCAGGTCGGGATGGGTCAACGCGACCTCGACGCGCAGCCGCTCTGCCGTGGTCTTGGCGACCTCACCGGAGACGCCACGATTGATGATCTCGACATTGATGCCCTTCAAGGCCTTTTCGAGAATGTCGGTGAGCTGCGCCGGATAGTTTTTCGAGCCGGAAGACGCCCCGACCCCGTAAGTGGATGACGAGCCGATCGCCAGCACCCGGATGGTCTTGCGTTGCTCGAGCGTGGCCGTGACGTTCGGCAGCGGCGCCGGCGCGGCAATGGACGAGGACGGCACGTCGCATTGCGGACTGAGGGGAGGCGCGTCCTCCGCGCTCAGGTCGGTTGGGCTCGCCGCGAGGAGGCTGGCGGCGAGGAGACTTGCGGCGGCGAAGAGGGTGAGGGTTGCGGCCCTAGACGAGCCCGCAATCTGTCGCGCCATTCCGAAACCCAACCGGTCACCCCCAGAGCCACAATCCCTATAATTATCACGACCGTATCGGTCCCGATACCGCCGCCATACTCAAAGCGGGCAATCTGTCCGGCGAGGCTTAACACGGAGCCGACGCAGAACACGTTCAGCGAGTTGCGCCCGAGCATCGAGAGATAGCTCCCGAGCGGCGGGAGCGCGCGCGCGATGTAGCGGAAGCTGCCGGCGAAGAGCCCGACCAGCGCGATCGCATGGAGGAGCCGCGCCGGCGACAGGAAGGTCTTGTCGAACATGAAGAACAGCTTCGGGTCGGGGACGCGGAGCGGGTCCGGCGAGTAGTGGAACCAGGCGGCCAGCCCGCCGGCGAGCACGAAGGGGATCGCGACGATCCGAAGCACGCGGTGATGGCGCCGCGCAAAGCGCCCGAGGCCGGTATCCGGCCCGGCGATCAGAAAGCCGAGAACGAAGATCAGCTGCCAGGTGAGCGGATCGAGGAACCAGCGCCCTTCGACCGGCCATGTCGGCAGGTTCATGCCGCCGAGAAGGGCGTAAACATAGAGGGCGAGCGACGCTGCAAGCAGCAACCATGGTGAGGCACGGTCGAGAAGCGCGATGACCGGTGCCGCCGTCATCAGCACCACGTAAAGCGGCAGGATGTTGAAATAGCCGAGCTGATGCGAGAGCAGGACCAGCCCGACATGGGTGGCGACGGGCTCCTCGAACACCGCCGCCGCATTGTGCCATTCGAGCAGCGGCGGCGCGTCGAAATAGATCGAGGCCGCGGCGATGAGCGCGATGGCAATAACGGTAATGAGAATCTGCGCCGCATAAATGACGACCGCGCGGCCGACGAGACGCAGGACGAGGCGGAATGCCGACAGCGGTTGGCCTGGGCTTGTGACGACAAAGCGCAGCGACCACCCCGCGAGAAAGACGAACATCTCGGCCGAATCGGAGAGCGACACGTTCCGGTGCGTGAAGCGCTCATAGAAGATGCCGGGGACGTGATTGATGAAGATCGTCGCGAGAGCGAAGCCGCGCCAGAAATCGATTTCGTTAGGGGCTCGCATTCCGGGGAGTACGCGTTCCTGGTCTTATTCTTGTGACGCAACGCATAGCCGAGTCGACGGGCACAATCGAGGCAGGCTCACGAACCGCTGAACGCTCGCTGCCGACAGAGGTTCAGGGACCCGGCACTGGGTAGGCCGTGGTCGACTTGATGCGCTCCATCGCGAATCGCGACGTCACGTTTTTCAGCGGCACCGTCTCGATCAGCCGCTTGTAGAAAGCGTCGTAGGCGGCCATGTCGGCGACGACCACACGCAGCATGTAGTCGACGTCGCCCGCCATACGATAAAATTCCATCACTTCCGGCATAGCGGCCGCCCGCTGCGCAAAACTCCCGAGCCATTCCCTGGAGTGATCGCTCGTTTCGATTTCCACAAATACCGTCAGCCCGAGCCCGAGCTTCTCCGGCGAAACCAAAGCGACGCGCCCGGTAATTACACCCGTCGATTCGAGCTTTTGCACGCGCTTCCAGCACGGCGTCTGAGATAGGCCAACCTTGTCCGCGAGCTCGGCGATAGACAGGTTGGCATTGCCCTGCAGCAGGGTCAGGATCTTGCGATCGATTGCATCCATTCCGGGCACCTAGCTGGCTCGTTCCGCTTTGGGCTGTACCCACGCGGCCATGTGACGGAGCGCACCTGTCAAGCTGGCGCTCCGTGGCAAATTTTCCATGCGATGGAAAAATCTAAACGGCGCGGGAACCAATCGCTAGCTAGAAAGCTTTGCTGTTGTTACCTGAGCCGTTGCCCTGCGTGCACCGCACCCGGAGCAACTCCCGTGACGAGGTTATCGTGAAGACGAGTTCCGCTGGCCGCATGGCTCAGAACTGGATGGAATCCCGCGCGCTCGGAGGAGTTTCGGGGCTTGCGCTTTGTGCCGGCCTGTCCCTCGTGTTCGTGACGAGTGCGGGCCCGGCGCAGGCGCAATTCGGCTGGTTCGGGGCGAGAGCCGAACCCGTCGCAACCGCCTATCCGGCGCGACACTACGTGCGCAGCTCGGTCACGCGCCGGCACGCGCAGCGCCATGGCCGTGCAAAGGCGGCAACCACCGCGAAGGAAGAGCCGGTCAAGCCAATTGTCGGCCCGCTCATCATTTCGATTTCCGTCAACAGGCAGCACCTGACCGTGTATGACGGCGATCGTCCGGTCGCGTCCACGGTGATTTCGACCGGAGTGAAAGGTCACGAGACGCCGTTCGGCGTATTCAGCGTGCTGCAGAAGGAGCTGCTGCACCATTCGAATCTCTACAGCAATGCGCCGATGCCGCACATGCAGCGCATCACTTGGTCAGGTGTCGCGCTTCACGCGGGGCATGTCACGGGACGCCAGGCTTCGCACGGCTGCATCCGTCTTCCCGCCGCTTTCGCGATGCGCTTGTATGGCATGACCAAGGTCGGCGCGCGGGTCGTCATCTCGCGCAATGAAGTCGCGCCGACCGAATTCTCAAGTCCGCGCCTCTTCACGATGCGGGAGATAGCGCCGACGCCGACAGCGGCGGCCTCGCCCGCGGGCGATTCGCCGGCAGCTGCTCCTGGTCAGGGCGCATCGCTTCAACCCGAGAGTGCGACCGACCGGACTCGCGCCGCCGGACAGGTGGCCTCGCTCGACAAGCTGCCCATTCCCCGCACATCCGCAACCGACGCGAATTCGGCACGCAAGGTCCCGCAGCAGTTGGCTGCAGCCGACCTGCTCCCCTCGGCCTATGCGGAGATGGCTCCGACCGCTGAAGAAATCGCGGCCGCGGGCAAGGCTGCCCATGCGGCATCGCCCGCGCAGACCGGCAGCGGGCCCGGAGCGCGCGCTACGCTGACGCCAAGCGCTGCCCAGGGCGGCAGCGGCGCCGCGCCGGCGGCCAAGCCGGCCGCGCCGAGCGGTCCTATTTCTATCTTTGTGAGCCGGAAGGAGAAGAAGCTGTTCGTCCGCCGGAATTTCAAGCCGATCTACGAGGCACCGATTGCCTTCGACGGCGACCAGCCGCTCGGAACCCATGTTTATACCGCCACCAACGCGCCGGCAGACGGCACCGCGCTGCACTGGGTCACGGTCTCAATCGCCAGCGCGAATCCAGCGCTCCCGCCCGAGCTGAAGACGCACAGATCCGCCGCTACGCGGGACGCGCGCAGCCTCAAAGTGCAGGCCCAGACTGCTATCCCGCCAGCGGCGCCGGTGGCCACACCGAACGAGGCTCTGGAGCGCGTGCAAATCGCGCCGGAGGTCCGCAACCAGATTGCCGCGATGATCACGCCAGGTTCGTCGTTAGTGATCTCCGACAAAGGTCTCGGCGGCGAGACCTCGCCCAAGGGCGGCACCGACTTCATCGTGCTGACGCACTGATCGGTTCGGACGCGACAGAGACGGCCGCCTCCCCCGTCGAGTTCATCGACGGGCCACCCAACGCCGGCGTCCTGCTGCTCTGCGATCACGCAGCGAATGCGCTACGGGTGGAATATTGTTCGCTGGGATTGCCGCCGGAAGTTTTTGCCCGGCACATCGCGTACGACATCGGCGCTGCCGGTGTGACGCGGCGGCTCGCCGCCCTCATCCACTGCCCGGCGGTACTGACGACCTTCTCGCGTCTGCTCATCGATCCGAACCGCGGGGCGGACGATCCGACGCTGATCATGCGCATTTCGGATGGAGCCATCGTTCCGGGGAATGCGCACATCAGTGCCGAGGAGACGGAGCGGCGCCGCTGCTCCTATTGGCAGCCTTATCGCGATCGGGTCAGCGTGTTGTTGGATGAGATGCTGGCCGCCGGGCCGGTCCCCGCGGTGATTGCAATCCATTCGTTCACGCCCACCTGGAAGGGCCATAAGCGGCCCTGGCATGTCGGTATCCTCTGGGATGTCGACGACCGACTCGCGCGCCCGACAATCGATGCGCTTGTCGTCGTCGGCGATGTCGTCGTCGGCGACAACGAGCCCTATGACGGCGCGCTCGAAGGCGACACGACGTACCACCACGGCACCATGCGCGGCCTGCCGCATATGCTTGTCGAAATCCGGCAGGACCTCGTCGCCGATGCTGCGGGGCAGGCGGCGTGGGCGCAGCGCTTTGCCGGGATATTACGGCCGATTCTTGCCGATCCCCGGCTGCACGCGGTCAAGCATTATGGGACGCGAACGGGCCCAAACTTCTCCGGCGCGGGATAGCGGGGAAGACCGGCGACTCCGCCTTGACCCTACCCGCTTGAACCAGCATCCCTGCCCTTCCCGGGCGCTCCTGCGCCATAAGGACGATGGGCTGAGGCGATGCTGGACAAGACCAAAGGCGGTGTTGAAGGGGGCCAACTTCGCGCCTTCGTCGAGCGCATCGAGCGGCTGGAGGAAGAAAAGCGCACGATCGCGGACGACATCAAGGACGTTTATGCCGAAGCCAAGGGCAACGGCTTCGATGTGAAAGTCATGCGCAAGGTCGTGTCGCTCCGCCGCCAAGATGTGAACAAACGCCGCGAGGAAGAGGAAATCCTCGATGTCTACATGTCGGCGCTTGGCATGCACGCGACCGCGTAAGACGCGGCGACGATCGGGAAAGCCCTGCAGTAAGCGCGCATTAACCATAAAATCATAAACATCGGGGGCCAGCGGCCACCCGGCGCCGGCAGCGAAAAAGCTCGGTGCCATCGATCGTGGGACGTCGTAGAACATCCTTGTTTGCAGGATTGCCGGCAGTTCTTCTCGCCGCCTCGCCGGTGCCGGCGCTCGCCCAGCAGGCCGGCTCGACCATGCGGGTCACCGACTCGCCGAGCCCGCTGAGCATCACGCCGCCCTCGACAACGAGCGGCTCCGGCCTGTCGGGGCTTCCCTCAGGCCGGGGGCTCGAGGAATTGCGGCCGACCGCTACTCCGTTCGGCGCGCCTGGCGCAACGGAGCCGACGCCGCAGCAGACCTTCGGGCAGAGCCCCTACTCGACCGCGCCGAATTACGGAAGGCCGCGGCAGAAAATCCTCGGGCCGATCAGGCCGCGCCCGGCGCCGCGGCCAAGCGCGCGGCAGCTGCCCCCGCTGGAAGCCTATAAGGGATCGAAAGTCGCGCGCGACCTGTTGAAGCGGGGGCTCAGAAGGAACCCGAATGCACCTCGGGACACAACCGGAGGTTCGACAAAAGTCTTCGATCCAACCCTCGGTGTGCCGGCTCCGAGCAATCCGCCGCCGACGGTTGCCGTCCTGCCGACGATCCTAATCAAGGAGAGGCCCAAGGGCGACAATGGGCCTTACGCGCCGATGGGAGTAGGCATCGGCAATGTGCGCCTGCGACCCTCACTGGAGACGAGCGTCGGATACGATTCCAATCCGAACCGTGTTGCCACGCCGTTGCGGGGGTCGTCTGAACTGCGCGCCGACGGCGCGCTCAACATCCAATCCGAATGGTCCAACCATGAACTCAGGGGTGACCTGCGGCTCGGCTACGCTGATTTTCCGCAGGTGCCCAAAGCAAATCGACCGGACGGTGCGGGCACGCTGATCGGCCGCATCGATGTCACGCGCGACACGCAAATCGATCTCGGCGCGCGCTACACGCTGGCCACGCAGCGGCCGGGCTCGCCGGAACTGCCGGCGGGCACAGGCGGCGTGACGGTCACTAATCAGCCGCTCATTTTTTCGAGCGGTGCGACGCTCGGCGCGACGCAACGCTTCAACCGCCTCGAACTTTCGCTGAAAGGCACGTTCGACCGCACTATCAATCAGAATGCGACGCAGTCGGACGGCACAATCATCGATCTCGCCGCCAACAATTTCAACGCCTATGGCGTGACCGGCCGCGCAGCTTATGAAATCTCGCCGAAGCTGAAGCCGTTCGTCGAGGCCACGGTCGATAAACGCCGCTATGACCAGCTAGTCGACCAGAACGGGTTCGAAAGAAGCTCGAACGGGATCTCCGCCCGCGCCGGCGCTGTATATCAGGTGACGAGCCTGGTCAGCGGCGAAGCGTCGGCCGGATACGGACAACGCAAATACGAAGACCCGCGACTATCAAACCTCAATGGACCATTAGTCGACGCCTCGCTCATCTATACGCCGACCCCGCTGATGAAGGTCACATTACGCGGCACGACGAGTTTCGAGGAAACGAGCGTCCAAAACGCCTCGGGCGCGGTTGTACGCCGCCTCACACTGGAAGTATCGCACGCGCTCTTGCGGAACGTGACGCTGACGGCGCTTGGGACGTTCCAGGATACGCAATATCGCGGCGTCACGCTCGAAGAGAAATATTTCAATGGCACCCTGCGCGCCGAATACAATCTGACGCGCACGGTCGCGGTGCGCGCGAGCTACACTTTCGAGAAGCTGAAGAGCACGTCGATCGGCAACGATTACACCGCGAACGTGTTCCTGCTTGGCCTGCGCTTCCAGCGATAAGTTTACGCGCCGTTCTTTGCGATACTTGCCCTGAGACTGTTGATGACGCCGTCCATTTCCTTGTCGTAATTTTTGTCGGCTTCCGGGGAAGCCCAATAGGTGAAAACAATGATTTTTCCGCTCGGAAGCTTCGGGTCGATGATGACGTAGCGGATCACGGTCGGCTTTCCGTTATATGTGGCCTGCGGGTTGATGAAGGCCCAATTTCGCCCGTCAACTTCCTTGCCGTCGGGCTCCGCCTTGGACATGGTCACCTTCTGCTTCTCAAAATAATCGTCATGTTCCTTCTGGACGGTGTCGACCTCGTCCGAGGGCACGAGTTCGGCCCAGACATAGACCTCCTCATCGGGCGATTTCGCTTGCAGGCCGCGCTTAATGCTGGAGATTTTCCACGAGTCGGGAAAATCCAGAGAGGCGACTGTGTCGGCCGGGGTGAGCTTCGCGGTCTTTGCGATGGCAAACCCGGGTAAGCAGAGAAGGGCAGCCACAACCACGACGACCTTGCGCATATTCTTGTGCTCCGGAACAACAGGCGCGGATGGCACCGCGATTCTAGTGTCGCTCGGCCAAGATCACAAGGGAGGCGCGAGAGGAATCGGCTACAAGGTAAAGCGCTAAACTAAGAGGCCGCTGCCCACTGCGAGAGCGAACAAAGCCGTTGCCACGTCAGTTTACGCGTTACCGCGATCTTCCCGGAAAAGATCGAGCTTCTCCTGGATCGGCCGGTCGGAAAAGCTGAAGAGCACGCTTTCCTCTTCCGCTTCATGACTTACCGGATGCCAGCTCGGCACCACGAAAATGTCGCGCGGGCCCCATTCGAAGGTCTTGTCGCCGATGCGCGTGCGCCCGCGCCCTTCCATCGGCACATACACGGTCGCATCGGTCGAGCGATAACGGGAGGTCGCAAAGCCTTTCGGCAAAAGCTGAATGAACGTGCCCATCGTGGGCATCGCATAGTCACCCGTGACGGGATTGCTGTAGCGCAGTTTCGAACCGTGGCAGGCATCCCACGCCTCGCTCTTCTTCATCTGCTCGAGCGCAGCACGCGTGTGCTCATAGGGATAGCTGAAGACCGGCGACGTCTTGGAACTGCGCTTCAAATCGACCGGCAAAAGATTATGCCCGTAACGCGCGTAGCTGTCCCCAACAGGCCGAGTGATCGGCTGTTCCTCGTCCTCGAGCCCTTCGGCGAAAGACGCATCGAGGAACTGCACAACCGGAATGTCGAGGCCATCGAGCCAGAACATCGGCTCCGAGGACGTGTTGCCGTGATCGTGCCAAGTCATCGCCGGTGTGATCACGAAATCGCCGGGCGACATCATCGTGCGCTCGCCATCAACGGCCGTGTGTGCACCTTTGCCTTCGAGCACAAAGCGCAGCGCCGATTGCGTATGCCGATGCGCATGCGCGACCTCGCCCGGCAGCACGGCCTGAATACCGGCATAAAGCGAGGTGGTGATCTTGGATTGTCCGCGCAGGCCGGGATTCTCCAGAATCAGGACGCGACGTTCCGCTTCTTTCGCGCTGATCAGTTTGCCCGCCTCCGTCATCCGCTCACGGATGGCATCGAAGCGCCACAGAAACGGCTGGCACGCGCTCTTCGGCTCCGGCGTGATCAACGCGCCAAGCACGTTCCACAAAGCCGAGAGGTTCTCGCCGTCGATCTTATTGTAGAAAGCCTGGCGCTCGGGCGTTTGCTGGACCGCATGTTCCATGTGTTGTTCCTCCCGGACGTGCCGCCCGTGCCATTTCGCGCATATTATAGAACTCTGGCGCGGAGTGCATAATCTCCCGCCAAGCTACTGATTTTGAGGAAGCACACGCGTGGCCGTCGGAACCGAAGAAGCGCCGATCCTCATCGCCGGCGGCGGGATCGGTGGGCTCGCCGCCGCGCTCGGGCTGGCGCGGCGGGGCCTCCATGCACTCGTACTCGAAAAGGCCGCCGCACTCGGCGAGATCGGCGCCGGCATCCAGCTCGGGCCAAATGCCTTCCACTGTTTCGACCATCTCGGGGTCGGCCAGGCTGCCCGCGGCATGGCGGTCTATATCGACCAACTGCGGCTCATGGATGCGCTGAGCGCGGAGGAGATCACGCATATCGACCTCGGCGCGGAATTCCGCACCCGGTTCGGCAACCCCTATGCGGTCGTGCATCGCGGCGATCTGCATGGCGTTTTCCTGCGCGCCTGCCGCGAGCATCCGCTCGTCGACCTCCGCGTCAAAAGCGAAGTGAGCGCCTACGAGAACAAGGGCAATTCCATTGCCGCGATTCTCACCTCCGGCGAGCGCCTCACCGGCACGCTCGTCGTGGGCGCCGATGGCTTATGGTCGAACGTCCGCAAGCAACTCGTTGGCGATGGGCAGCCGCGCGTCTCCGGCCACACGACGTATCGTTCGGTGATCCCGACCGATGAGATGCCCGAGGACTTACGCTGGAACGCCGCGACTCTATGGGCCGGCCCGAAATGCCACATTGTGCATTACCCGCTCTCCGGCTGGAAAGTGTTCAATCTCGTCGTCACCTATCACAATGACGCGCCCGAGCCCGTCGCCGGACTTCCCGTCTCCGAAGAAGAAGTGCGCCGCGGCTTCGAGCACGTGCATGAACGTGCGCGCAAAATCATCGGCCACGGCAAGGACTGGAAGCTCTGGGTGCTCTGCGACCGCGAGCCCGTCGACAAATGGGTCGACGGACGCGCGGTGCTGCTCGGCGACGCCGCGCACCCCATGATGCAATATTTTGCGCAAGGCGCCTGCATGGCGCTCGAAGATGCGGTCTGCCTATCCGAGATGATCGCCGCCACGCCGGACGATCTCGCCGGCGCGCTCGAGGCTTACCGGCGCCAGCGCGTCCTGCGCACCGCGCGCGTGCAGTTGCAGTCGCGCGCGATCGGCGATCACATCTATCATCCCGCCGGCGTGCATGCGGCCTTGCGGAACTCGATCATGAGCGCCAAGACCTCGCGCGATTACCACGATCATCTCGCCTGGCTTTACGGCGGCACAGGGCTCGAACCGCGCATTGCCGCCTGACCAGTTGCCAGGGTTGCGCCGCGACAGCCCAGCCTCTATACCCCCGCCACCCCGATGGCATGGGCGCGTAGCTCAGCGGGAGAGCACTACGTTGACATCGTAGGGGTCACAGGTTCAATCCCTGTCGCGCCCACCATTAAAAACAAGGACTTAACAGCCAACTAAGCCAATAACATGCTCGCATGGGAAGCACATGGGAAGCAGCGGGCGCAAAGTCACGGTTCTATGGGAAGCAGTTTCTCACGGCGAGGTCTCTGCCGATACCCCCTGTGCGAAAGCGCGAGGCTACTAACGCATTACCGGCCC
>JAXDNH010000040.1:0-6983 GCA_034669525.1 Methylobacteriaceae bacterium
GACGCGGAGAATGTGGACCGCGGCGCCGCGGTCCACATGTTGTTCTCACGCGGCGACCGGGCTTGCCAGGGAACGCGAGCGGCGCAGACCGATGTACTGGCACTCGGCCAGCACCGCGACGACCAGAGCCTGGCCGATCACGAAGACAAGCCCGAACCCATTCGGCGCGATCCAGCCGCTGATGAGCAGCACGATGCTGTCGAGCGACCACAGCGCGTTGTAGGCGATAACCGCCCAGACGATTGCCGCCGGCAGGGCATCGCGGCGCGCCAGCAGGCCGACGATCGCCGCGAAGGGCAACAGGCTCAGGCCGCTGTAAATCAGCAGGGATTCGGGAACATTGCAGAAGCCTGCAAGAATCCGCGCGCCGGCTGCTGTCAGGAGTCCGGTGCCGGCGCTCGCGACGGCGTCGAGGAGCAAAGCGCGGCGAAGCAGGCTTGAAGGTGCGATCAACGTCATGGGGGTTCTCCGTTTCAAAACGAACCCGCGCATGATCGGCACCGATCCGCGCCGCGTCGATTAACTCCGAGGTAATAGGAAGCGGTCGCGCGGAGGCGTTCTGCGGCTCGTGCTCAGCGCCCGTCGATCTGCCGGCCAATAAGCGCAATGGCGCGCTCATAGACCGTGGCGGCGTTCCAGGCCTGAATCGCCGCAAAATTGGGCTCCCCCGGCTGGTAGCCTGCGCCGGCACGCCAGCCATGGGCCTTCAAAAAGTTTGCCGTCGACGTCAGCGCCCCGGATGCTGTCTCGAGGCTTCCGCCGGTGCCGTACTCAAGGACGGTTTTCGGCAGAAACTGCGTCTGGCCGACCTCGCCGTGCATGGAGCCGCGCGTGCTCGCGGAAAAGACGCCGCGATCGACCAACTTCAGGGCCGCATAGAGCTGGTCGGTGAAATAGTCCGAGCGGCGGCAGTCATAGGCGAGCGTCGCGATCGCCGACAGCACGTTCTGATTGCCGTGCACGGCGCCGAAACCCGTCTCCATGCCCCAGATGGCGAGGAGCGGTCCCGGCGGGACGCCGTAACGCTGCTCGAGGGACGCAAAGAGCGCCGCGTGCGTTTGCTTCAGCGAGCGTCCCCGCGCGGCGATGATCGAGCCGCCGCGCTTTGCCAGAAACTGATCCAGCGACAGGTGAAAGCTTCTTTGGCCGCGGTCGGCTGAGATGGTCGGGTGGTTGTAGTGGGTCGTCATGAGCGCCGCGATCGCCGTCGCGCCGACCTTGCCTCTGGCTTCTCGCGCGAACTCTTCCTTCCAGGATTCAAAGCCTGCCGCCGAACGGCCACATTGCGCGGCTTGTGCTGCTGCGCCCGTGCACAGGAACGCCAAGGCTGTGATCGCGACCGTCTTGATGGAACTCGCCATACTCTTCTCGTCGACCGGCTGGATGAGACGAAGGCTGGCTGGCCATTTCAGTGAAAATGAGGCGAGCCGGCAGCGCGCCCTCGTAAACGCCGCCTTCAACCTCCAGGAACCGCGAGTGTTGATGGGTGTTCATGGCTAAAGCCAAGCCTCAAAAGCAACCGCGGAGAGGATGATGACGACGATGCCGCTCGCAAGGCTCTTTCTGGTTTCGTCCCTATCGTTCGGGGCTGCGTTGCTGCCGGCGCGCGCAAACGTCCTCGTCAAGGTCGACCAGTCGGAGCAGCGCATGACCGTCAGCGTTGACGGGGTGCAGCGCTTCTCGTGGCCCGTCGCCACCGGCAGGGCCGGCTACAGCACACCAAACGGCAGCTTCCGTCCCAACCGGATGGAAGCGGAGCATTTTTCGGACGAATACGACAGCGCGCCGATGCCGCACTCGATCTTCTTCGATGAGCACGGACACGCGATCCACGGCAGCTCAGAAAAGCTCGGCAGGCCGGCCTCGCACGGCTGCGTCCGTCTCTCGACCGCCCACGCCGCCGCGCTTTTCTCTCTGATTAAGCAGGAAGGAATGGCAAAAACCCGGGTCGAGATCGAAGGCGAGCCACCGACGCGGTCGGCGCGTGAGCAAGGTCGTGAGCAGCCTGCCAGAAGCCCGCGCCCGAGGGTGACGAGGCAGATCGATCGGGACGACACGGGCTACGGCGGGGAGCCGGTCAGGACTTATGGCGGCGGGTATGCCGGGCAGGGATACTATTCAGGACAGGGATATTACGGCGGCCAGGGATATTACAGCCAGCCGTATGGCGGCTCGCCTTATTATTACGGGCGCTAGGACCGGCCGGTGCAACCATCGAATTCCGGACTTTGTGCTACGCAGCGCCGCGTCGATTAACTCCGAGGTAATTGGAAGCGCGATTGCGGCGGCGCTATCCTGCCGCCCATGCAAGTCGCAGCTCGCCCGGTCGGAGAACATCTGCGCGAATGGCGCCAGCGCCGCCGCCTGAGCCAGCTCGATCTGGCGCTTGAAGCGGAGATTTCGACCAAGCATCTCAGTTTCCTGGAGACCGGCCGCGCGACGCCGTCGCGCGACATGGTGCTGCATCTTGCCGAGCGGCTCGATGTGCCCTTGCGCGAGCGCAACGTGCTCCTGCTCTCCGCCGGCTACGCGCCCGTTTTTTCCGAGCGCTCGCTGGAAGATCCGGCGCTCGGCGCCGCGCGTAGGGCGGTCGATCTCGTGCTTGCCGGACACGAGCCTTATCCCGCGCTCGCGATCGACCGGCATTGGACGCTGATTGCGGCCAACAAAGCCGTCGCGCCGCTGCTCGCCGGCGTCGACGTATCTCTGCTGAAGCCGCCGATCAACGTGCTGCGTCTGAGTTTGCATCCCGAGGGGCTGGCGCCGCGCATCGTCAACTTGCAGGAATGGCGTGCGCATTTGCTTGATCGGCTGCGGCGGCAGATCGATGTGAGCGCGGACGCGGTTTTGGTCGATCTGTTGCAAGAATTGCGCGGCTTTCCGGCGCCGCAACGCCGGGCGGGCGTGAAACCGGATAAGGGCGCCGATTACGCCGGCATTGCGATTCCGTTTCGCCTCGCGACGGAAAGTGGCGTGCTGTCGTTTTTCAGCACGACCACCGTGTTCGGCACGCCGGTCGACGTCACTCTGTCGGAGTTGGCGCTGGAGAGTTTCTTTCCTGCCGACAGAGAGACAGCGGAAAGGCTGCGCGCTGCATACACGACCTAGAGCATTGCCGCCGCCCCGTCATTGCGAGGAGGCGAAGCCGACGAAGCAACCCAGGGGCAAGTACTACAATTGTCGACGTTTGCCCCTGGATTGCTTCGCTTCGCTCGCAATGACGGCGTTGTTGGCCGAGTCGACTAAAGCCCTACCTCGCCCTTCAATCTCTCCACCAAAGCCGGCGTGACATAGCCATCCGCCGGCTGAATGCCCGCCTTGATCTGATAGGCATGCACCGCATTGCGCATCGCCGGGCCGATCCGTCCATCGACATTGCCGTGATAGAGACCGAGCTTCGTCAGCGCCTCCTGCGCCGCCTTGCCGTCGGCGATGGAGAGCGGCTGCAAATCTTTCGGCCAGGGCGTGCGAATGCCGCCTTCATTGGCGATCGCTTGCGAAAGCACGCCGATCGCCATCGCATAAGCATCCGATGTGTTGTACTGCTTGATCACAGCAAAATTGTCGGTGAGCAGCCAGGCCGGCCCCTTGGCGCCGGCCGGCATGAATAAAGTTGCATTGCCGGAATTCGGCAGCGGCTTGCCGGAGGCAGCGCGAAACCCTTGCGCCTGCCAGTTTGCAAAGGAATTGCGCAGCGACGCGAAATCGAAGGCGTCTGGGATGACGACTTCGACGCCCCAGGGAAGGCCGGCGATCCATCCCGCCTTCTGCAGGAAATTCGCAATGGAAGCGAGCGCGTCGGTATTTGAGGACCAGATGTCCGCCGCGTGCGAGCCTTCATAAGCGACGGCAAATTTCAGATAGGCCGATGGCATGAATTGCGGCTGGCCCATCGCGCCCGCCCACGAGCCGACGAGATGGCCGCGCGTCGCGTAGCCTTTCTCCAGCATGACAAGCGCGTTGACGAACTCGTCAAGAAACAAACTGCGGCGATGCTGTTTGAACGCCAATGTCGCAAGCACGCGCAGGATATCGCTCTTGCCGCCGCTCGAGCCGTAATTGCTTTCGATTCCCCAGATGGCAACCAGGATTTCCCAGGGCACACCGCTGCGCGCCTGAATCTTTTCAAGCGGACCGGCGAGACCGGCGGCGATATCGCGGCCCTGCGCGCCGCGTTTCGCCGTGATGGATTGAGCGAGATATTGCGCGATCGTGATCGTGAATTCCGCCTGCTTGCTCGGCCGGGTCAGGATCGCTTCATCGGGCGTGAGGCCGCTGATGGCATTCTCGAATGTCGCGCGCGAAACGCCGGCCTTCTCGGCATTTGGCCAAACTGACTCGAGAAATTGCCGGAACTCGCCGGCCTGCGGGGCGGTGGTCTCCACGTTTTCGGCGGGGGAAGGCTTTGCCGCCTCGGCAGGTCTCACCGGCGGTGTGGGTACGGACGTCGGCTTTGTCTCCGCGGGAGCCGCCGCCGCATCGACCGAAAATAGTGCGAGTGCGGTCGCACCGACAATGACGGCGCGCTTTGCCAATTCGATCATGCGAAGTGGCATGACACCGATCCGTACGCGCCGTAATCGGCATGAAACGTGTCGCCCTTGCGCACATCGACAGGACGCGTGAAGGAGCCCGACAGCACGACTTCGCCGGCTTCCAGCCGCTCGCCATGCGGCGCGAGGCGATTGGCAAGCCAGGCCACGCCCTGCGCCGGATTGTTGAGCACGCCCGCTGCGACGCCCGTCTCCTCGATTTGTCCGTTGCGGAAGAGCAGCGCGGAGACCCAGCGCAGATCGGTATCCCGCGGACGGAACGGCCGTCCGCCGGTGACAATCGCCGCATTGGCGGCATTATCGGAGATCGTGTCGGTGACCTTGCGTGTCGCTTTGGTCTGTGGATCGACGCGATGCATGCGCGATTCCAGAATTTCCAGCGCCGGAGTCACGTAAGATGTGGCGTCGAGAACATCGAAAATCGTGCAATCCGGTCCGGCAAGCGGTTTCGCCAGTACGAAGGCAAGCTCCACCTCGATGCGCGCGGACAGATATTTGTCGAACGGGATGACAGCGCCGTCGTTCCAGAACATGTCGTCGAAGAGGACGCCATAATCCGGCTCGTCGATGCCGACGGCGCTCTGCATCGCGCGCGAGGTGAGGCCGATCTTGTGGCCCTTCACGACCCGGCCCTTGGCGAGCTTGATCGCGGTCCAGGCGCGCTGGATCGCGTACGCGTCTTCAATCGTCAGGTCGGGATAATCGATCGAGAACATGCGGAGGAACTGCTTTTCGTCCTTCGCTTTTTGCAGCCGTTGTGCCAGCTCTGCAATCACGCTCTCGTCGAGCATCAAAAATCCTCGTCGACGATCGTGTTGCGCAGGATACCGAGAGCAGGCGATTCCACTTCCACCACGTCGCCCGGCTTGAGCCATTTCGGCGGGTCGAACCGTGCGCCGGCGCCCGTTGGCGTACCGGTCGCGATGAGATCGCCCGGTTTCAGCGTCGCGAAGGTCGAGAGATATTCGATTAGGAAATCGAACGGGAACATCAGACGCTGCGTCGAATCATGCTGGCGCATCTCGCCGTTGACCCGCGTCATGATGTCGAGCGGCTCGGCCGGCGAGACTTCGTCCGATGTGACGATCCAGGGCCCGATCGCGCCGGAGCGGTCGAAATTCTTGCCCTGCGTCACGTTGAATTTGCCGTGCCGCAGCCAGTCGCGCACGGAGCCTTCGTTGCAGAGCGTCAGCCCAAAAATGTGCTTGTAGGCCCGCGCGCGCGGGATGCGGCGGCCTTCCCTGCCGATGACGATGACGATCTCGCCCTCATAATCGAGTTGCTCCGACACGCCCGGGCGCACGATCGGCTGATCGTGGCCGACCACGGACGTCGGCGCGCGCACGAACAGGCTCGGATATTTCGGCAGGTCGGAGGCGTCCTTGTATTCCTCGTTGCGGTCTTTGTAATTGACGCCGATGCACCAGAGCTTTTGCGGATCGGGAACCGGCGGCAGAAACGTGACATCGCTGAAAGCAAGATCGGGCCGGTGCGCGGCTGCCACATCCATCGCGCGGGCCTGGCCGTCATGCTCGATCAGCGATTTGAGCGTGGGGAAATCCTCACCGATATGCGGCGTGAGATCGACGATGCCGTGGCCGATAACCGCGCCGTAATGCGGCTTGCCGTTCAGGAGATAAGAGGCGAGGCGCATGCGTTTCGCTCCACCCTCTCGTCAGTCGAGTCGCGGCGCCCGCGTCGCGAACTGCTCGTCCTGCGGTGTCGCCGGCAGCTCGCCCTCGTCGCGCGCATGGCGCACCACTTCGAGGAGAAGGCGTAAGCCCAGCGGCGCCAGCGCGCGTTCCCAGAGCTCGCGGGCGGTTTCGCCCTTCTTCACGAACACCCAGTCTTGCGCGGCGATCGGGCCGGCGTCCAGCTTTTCGGCGAGGTGGTAAATCGTGCCGCCGGTGACCGAATCGCCCTCTTTCACGGTCCACTCGACCGCCGCCATGCCGCGGTGGCGCGGCAGCAGCGAGGGATGATAGCCGATGCCGCCGAGCCGCGCGCTCGCAACCGCATCATGCGCGACGCGGGCATGGCTGTGCGCGGTCACGATGAGGTCCGTTCCCGGCGCAATGGCGTCGATCGGCACAAGATGCGGATTTTCGTGCACATAGACCTCGATGCCGGCGGCGCGCGCGCCTTCGGCCAGCCTGTCGTCGGCGATCGGGACCGCCACACGCCCGATCTCTAGTCCCGGCTCTTTCAAAAGCAGATCAAGGACCGCGCGGCCAAAATATCGCGAACCGACAAGCGTGATCTTCATGCGAAAAGAGCTTTTGGCGTGTGTTGACCGGGGCGGCCGGGAATACGCAGAATTCGCGGACGAAGGTCAAGAGCGGGCCTGCACCGCGCGACCGGAGGAACCATGCCGCGACAAATCATCGACATTTCCGTGCCGCTCGCCAACAAAATCCCCGCCGATCCGCC
>JAXDNH010000041.1:0-15837 GCA_034669525.1 Methylobacteriaceae bacterium
CAAACGGCGCCGTCACGGCCCCCGAGTTCAGGCCTTCCATCAGGCCCGCGACGGACGAGGCGTGGCAGAGCCGCGTGCAATGGTCGACGTTGTTCGAGCCGAAGCCCGTGCGCACCATCTTCTGGACGAGATAGGCTTCTTCATTCGAGCCTTTCGCCGAGCCGAAGCCGGCGAGCGATTTCGGGCCGTGCTGATCGCGAATGCGCTTCAGTCCGCCGGCGGCGAAATCGAGCGCCTCGTCCCAGGTTGCCTCGCGGAAATGCGTGTAGGGGTTAGCGGTATCGACCTGATCGTTGGCATCCTTCGGCATGTTCGGCAGGCGAATGAGCGGCTTCGTCAGCCGATGCGGATGCTGGATATAATCGAAGCCGAAGCGGCCTTTGACACAAAGGCGATTGTGGTTCGCCGGTCCGTCGCGGCCCTCGGCATAGACGATTTTCTCGTCCTTCACCTGATACGTCACCTGACAGCCGACGCCGCAATACGGGCAGAGCGAATCGACCGTGCGATCGGCCCAGACCGCGCGCTTCTGCGTCGCATCATCCATGAGCGAGGCAGGCATCAGCGCGCCGGTCGGACATGCCTGCACGCATTCGCCGCAGGCAACGCACGTCGATTCACCCATGGGATCGTCGAAGTCGAAGACGATTTTGGCCGCGGCATTGCGATAGGCCATGCCGATCACGTCGTTGACCTGCACCTCGCGGCAGGCGCGCACGCAGAGCCCGCATTGGATGCACGCATCGAGATTGACGCGCATCGCGGGGTGGCTTGAGTCCGTCGTCCAACGCTCGGCGGCGGGGAAGCGGCTCGCATTTATTTCGAGACGATCGGCCCAGTGCCAGAATTTGGAATCCGGATCGTGCGCGTTCTCGCGCGGGGGCTGATCGGCGACGAGCAGCTCCATCACCATCTTCTGCGCTTTGGTCGCGCGCTCGCTCTGCGATTTCACCTTCATGCCGATTGCGGGCATGCGCTTGCAGGAGGCGGCAAGCACGCGCTCGCCCTCGATCTCGACCATGCAGGCACGGCAATTGCCGTCGGGGCGGTAATCCGGCGCCGGCGTGTAGCAGAGATGCGGGATTTCGTGACCCTGACGTTTGGCGACCTGCCAGATCGTTTCGCCGGGCAGCGCGTCGACTTGCTTGCCGTCGAGTTCGAAGATGATCTTATCGCTCATTCCGCCGCCTGTTTGGGGGAGAACTCTTCGGAGAAGTATTTGATCACTGTCGTCAGCGGATTCGACGCGGCCTGGCCGAGGCCGCAGATCGACGCGTCCCGCATCGCGGCGCTGAGCTCTTCCAAGAGATCGCGATCCCAACGCCCATGTTCCATCAGTTTTGCCGCTTTCTGCGTGCCGACGCGGCAGGGCGTGCATTGCCCGCAGCTCTCGTCCTCGAAGAAACGCATGAGGTTCAATGCGGCTCCCTTCACGTCGTCCTGCTGCGACAAGACGATGATCGCGGCCGAACCGATGAAGCAGCCGTATTTCTCGAGCGTGCCGAAATCGAGCGGAATGTCGTCCATCGACGCTGGCAGAATGCCGCCGGAGGCGCCGCCGGGCAGATAGGCGCGGAACGTGTTGCCCTCGGCCATGCCACCGCAGAACTCGTCGATCAGTTCGCGCACGGTCACGCCGGCGGGGGCGAGCTTCATGCCGGGCTCTTTGACGCGGCCGGAGACGGAATAGGAGCGTAAGCCCGTGCGGCCGTTGCGGCCGTTGCTCGTCCACCAGTCGGGACCGCGCTCGACGATGTCGCGCACCCAGTAGAGCGTCTCGACATTGTTGATGAGCGTCGGCTGGCCGAAAAGCCCGACCTGGAACGGAAACGGCGGCTTATGGCGGGGATAGCCGCGCTTGCCCTCGACGCTTTCCAAAAGCGAGGATTCCTCGCCACAGATATAAGCGCCGGCGCCGCGGCGAAGATGCAAGGTCGGGCCGCCCGGCGGCAGTTTCGCCATCTCGCGGCGCAGGATTTCGAGCACCGCAGGATATTCGTCGCGCATGTAGATGTAGACGTCGGTCGCCTCGACGGCATGCGCGCCGATCAGCGTGCCTTCCAGAAACCGATGCGGATCGCGTTCGAGAAACCAGCGGTCCTTGAACGTGCCGGGCTCGCCCTCGTCGCCATTGACGGCCATGAGGCGCGGGCCCTTCTCGCCCATGACCGAGCGCCACTTTCGCCCGGCCGGGAAGCCGGCGCCACCGAGACCGCGCAGGGAGGCTTTGTCGAGGGCATCGAGCACGGCGTCGATCGTGATCGCGCCGTTGCGGAGCTTTTCGAGCAGCTGGTAACCGCCCTGGCCGACATAGGCGTGATAGTCGACGTAATCGGGAATGTGCGGATGCGTGTCGCGCGCCTTCGCCGCGGCAAGCACGCTTTCGAAAGTGGCGTGGTCGACAAAGTTGTGCCCGACCTCTGCCGCCGGCGCGGTATCACAACGGCCGACGCAAGGTGCGCGCACGACGCGGATGTCGCCGCCGACGGAGGATTTCAGCGTGGCGAGCAGCTTCTCCGCGCCGAACATCGCGCGGGTCAGGGAATCGCAGACGCGGATGGTCAGCGGCGGGATGCTAGGCTCGCCTTCCTTCACCACGTCGAAATGGGCGTAGAACGTCGCCGTCTCGAACACCTCGGCGAAAGCGAGCTTCATCTCGTCGGAGACCGCGGCGAGATGGGCGGCGGAAATCTGCCCGTACGTGTCCTGGATGAGATGCAGGTGCTCGATGAGGAGGTCGCGGCGGCGCGACCGGTCACCGAGCAACGTGGCGATCTCGTGCGCCGCATCGGGATCGACCTGGCGGCCCTTCGGCACCGGGCGCGCCCGCCGCCGGCCTTCGCCCGGGTGATCGAAATGCCTGACTTCGTGGACGTTTCCGTGTGCGTTTGCGTTTTTCTGGCTCATCGCGCGCTTCTGCTGCGACCTCGTGGCGGGCGCTTATAGGCAGATAGTTTAGAGGCGCGCGGCGGCCATGGCTAGCTCTGGTATACCAGAGAATGACGGGAGGACGGAAGCGCCGAGCCGCTGCGGGTTTCCACGAACCTCGCTTTGAACGTCCCGGAAATGCTGAGGAACTTGCTCGGAGGGAAAGGCCCCACGATGCGTTTTCCGCGGCGACGGAATAATAAGATGCATGAAAATTCGTTTACAATCTAAACTATAACACTCTACAATCTGCCCCGGATGCGGTCACATCTTGAGCGCGTGTAACGCGCTCTGGGAGGACTGCCATGTCGGGCCACGGCTGCCAATGCGGGCAAGCGCACGGTGCTTGCGCGACCGAGTTTCAGTACGCAGTGAAGATCGTCTGCGGCGAGATGAAGCCCGCGGACAACAATCCGGTTGCGCCGGGCGCTTATCGGACGGCGATCAATATCCACAACCCTGAAAAATGTAAGAACGCGAACTTTCGATGGAAGGTAGCCGTTGCTGCGCCAAACGAGCAAGGCACCGTTTCCTCATTTCGAGGGCCGCGAGTTCTGCCACCGGACGCGGCGATGGAGATCGACTGCCCGCAAGTGATGAACGTGTTCAAGCCGCCTTTGCCCTTCATCAAAGGTTATGCCGTGTTCGAGAGTGACGTCGAACTCGATGTTGTCGCCGTTTACACCGGTGCGCAGACGGCTACCGGCCCGCTCACGACCTTTTACACCGAACGGGTGCAGGCGCGTTGCGTCCCCAAGTGCGAAGATCTTGTCCTGCCGTTTCACACCGGGGTCGCGGATTGGCGGACCGTAGTTCCGGCAACACACGCACCTGTTGTGCTAATCCCAACTGCGGGTTGGGGAGCACCACCATCCGGAACAAGATGGGTCAGCCAATTCGGGCCTGATCTTGTTCAGGACCCACGCACCTATGAACTGACTTTCGACCTGTGTTCCGGGTTCGACAATCCTTCTCCGCCATGTGAGATTCAGGTGCAGGTGAATGACACCGCAACAGTTTTTCTCAACGGTACACAGGTTGGCGCGACAGTACCGCTGCTCAGCACGCCAACAACCCTGACCCTCCCCGCGTCCCTCCGCGCTGGGTCCAACACATTACAGGTTCGGGTAACCAACGTGGGGGGGCAAACCGGATTCGCTATGGCGGGCATCCTTCAGGTGCCGCGAGGAAAGTGTCCGTGCGTTAGCCTGCCGATGGCTGCAAAGGTTTGATAAAGCGAGGGACGGCGGGCTAAGCCAAGTGAGGCCCGCCGCCAAACAGACAACAATGCAAACTCTCCATGCCGGCTGGGGTGATTCTGCTCCTAATAGGCTTGCTCAGCCCTCGGGTGAAGCTCCGGCTGAAGGCGTTAATTATCCAAAAAGCTCCGTAGCTTCCTCGACCTCGACGGATGCTTCAGCTTGCGCAGCGCCTTCGCCTCGATCTGGCGGATGCGCTCGCGCGTCACGGAGAATTGCTGGCCGACTTCTTCGAGCGTGTGGTCGGTGTTCATGCCGATGCCGAAGCGCATACGTAAGACGCGCTCTTCGCGCGGCGTCAGCGAAGCGAGCACGCGCGTCGTCGTCTCGCGCAGGTTCGACTGGATCGCGGCGTCGATCGGCAGGATCGCGTTCTTGTCCTCGATGAAATCACCGAGATGGGAATCCTCTTCGTCGCCGATCGGCGTCTCGAGCGAGATCGGCTCCTTGGCAATCTTTAGAACTTTGCGCACTTTTTCGAGCGGCATGGCGAGCTTTTCGGCCAACTCTTCCGGCGTCGGCTCGCGGCCGATCTCATGCAGCATCTGGCGCGACGTGCGTACGATCTTGTTGATCGTCTCGATCATGTGCACGGGAATGCGGATGGTGCGTGCCTGATCGGCAATGCTGCGCGTGATCGCCTGACGAATCCACCATGTCGCATAGGTCGAGAACTTGTAGCCGCGGCGATATTCAAACTTATCGACCGCTTTCATCAGGCCGATATTGCCTTCCTGGATGAGGTCGAGGAATTGCAGGCCGCGGTTCGTGTATTTCTTGGCAATCGAGATCACGAGGCGCAGATTCGCCTCGACCATTTCCTTCTTGGCCTGGCGCGCCTCGCGCTCGCCCTTCTGCACCATGTGAACGATCTTGCGGAATTCCTGGATTTCCAGGCCGGTCTCGGTTGCGAGGGAATGAATCTCCGAGCGCAGCTCCTTGATGTGATCCTTTTGCCGGCTGACGAATTCGCGCCAGCCGCGCGAGCCGAGCTTCGACACGCGCAAGATCCACTTGGGATCGAGCTCCTGGCCCTGATAATTCTTGAGAAAATCCTCGCGGCCGACGCCGGTACCCTCGGCAAGGCGCAAGAGCCTGGTCTCGTGGCCGATCAGCCGCTTGTTGATGTCGTAGAGCTGCTCGACCAGCGCATCGATGCGGTTCTGATTGAGCGAGAGCGATTTGACGTCGGCGACGACCTCTTTCTTCAGCGTCTTGTATTTCCGCTCCTGCGCCGGCGTCAGCGTCTCGTTCTTCAGCTTGTTCTCGACGTTCTGATCCTGCAGGCGGCGCAGTTTCTTGTAAGCGTCGGCGACGCGATCGAAGGTCTCGAGGACCTTCGGCTTAAGTTCCGCCTCCATCGCGGAGAGGGAGACGGAATTCTCCATGTCGTCGTCGTCGTCGAAATTGTCGTCGCCGATCGGCGGCTCGGCGTCGCCGTCGAGGCCTGCGGGCGGGGTGCGCGGGGCGGTCGAGGGCGCCTCGCCGCCGACGGCGCTGAGATCGACCTTCGGCGTGTTCTTGCCGTCGGGTCCGGCATAGGTCGCCTCGAGGTCGATGATGTCGCGCAAGAGAACCTTGCCGTCGTTCAGCTCGTCGCGCCAGATGATGATCGCCTGGAAGGTGAGCGGGCTCTCGCAAAGCCCGGCAATCATCGCCTCGCGGCCGGCCTCGATGCGCTTGGCGATCGCGATCTCGCCCTCGCGCGAGAGCAGCTCGACCGAGCCCATCTCGCGCAGATACATGCGGACGGGATCGTCGGTGCGGTCGGCGGGCTCGGACGTGCGGGTCGCAACCGGCGCGGGGCGCGCCACTTCGACAAGGTCGCCGCTCTCCGGCTCGTCCTCCTCCTGAGCCGCGTTCTCTTCGCTCTCCTCGCCGTCGCTCTCCTCGCTCTCGATGACGTTGATGCCCATCTCGTTGAGCATGGCGAGGGTGTCTTCGATCTGCTCGGAATTCACCTCTTCCGAGGGCATGACGGAGTTGAGCTCGCGATAGGTAACGAAACCGCGCTTCTTGGCGGCCTTGAGCATCTTCTTGACGGCGGCATCCGACAGGTCGAGCAGCGGGCTATCGGGCGCCTCGACGGCTACGGCGGCATCGCCCTCCTGCTTTTCCTCTTCTCGCTTCGCCATAAGCACACTCCGAAACAGGCGCCGCCCGCGCCCGGCTCAATTGTTCAACATAAAGGGACGAACCGCCCGCGATTCGCTGACTGGCGGAAACTGCCGAATTGGGGATTTGCGCCCCGTAAACCACGACAGTCGGGCAGGAACAAGACACAGACGCCCGTCGGACCCTTCAGAGGTCGCGGCGGTGTCGCCCGGAGGCCTCGCCGAACCCTTCGATCACCGCCTCGGTGCCCTCGAGCGCCGACAGCTGAGCTTGGATGTCCCTCAATCTCGCCAGGTTGTGCTCGCTCGCCTCCCGAGCCAGCGCCGCCTCCGCTTTCTGCAATTCCGTATGTAACGCCCCGGACCTTCGATGCAAGACTAACGCCTGCTTGAGCGTGGCTTCTGAATCAACATCGGACGCCTTCTGCTGGACCGACCAGAGTGAGGAAAGCGCAGTAAGCCCGAGGAGCTGACGGCGTAGAGGTTCGTAGCCGGCGGACTCGAGCGCCGTTGCGAGGTCATCAGGATCGGCCACATCGCCTGCGTGGCGGATGAGGAAATCGCGTAAGCGCCGCGCTTCGGGGCCGGCAAAATCAAGCTGGGCCAAGTCTTCCGCATGGGCGCCGATGAGCGCCGGATGATTCAAGAGAACCAGCAGGATCAGGGCCTCGCGCATCGGCATCCCAATTCGCCCCGCAAGCATAGGCGAGCGCGAAAGCGTCGCACTGATTTCGACTGGTGCACCTGGGGGGGGGTGTCCGCGCCCGATGCGATAGCCCGCGCCGTTGCGGCTCTTCTTGCGATCGAAGGGCCTCCCGGCTCCGCTGCGCACATCGAAGAGCCGTCGCAGCCGCGACCATACGTCCTGTTCGTAGTAGCGACGCAGCGCTTCGTCACGGATGGTACGGACGGCCGCGGACAGACGCTGTTCCAGCGCCGCTCGTTGCTCGGGCGTGTCCAGAGCGTGGCCCTCCGTCTCGCGCATCCAGAGGATGTCGACGAGCGGCAGGCTCGCGTTGAGAAGATCGGCGACCCCGGCGGAGCCCGAGGACCGCGCGAGGTCATCGGGGTCGACTCCCTCCGGGAGCAGCGCGAAACGGAGGCTGCGCCCGACGCTCATCAGCGGAAGCGCCGTGTCGATCGCGCGGTAGGCGGCCTTCCGGCCGGCCTTGTCGCCGTCGAAACAAAGGATCGGCTCCTCGGCCATGCGCCAGAGCAATTCGCACTGTTCTGGAGTCAGCGCCGTGCCGAGCGGCGCGACGCATTCGGCGATTCCGGCGCCTGCCATGGCGATCACGTCCATGTAGCCTTCGACCACGACCACGCGGCCGGTTTCATGGGCTGCTTTTCGGGCGCGGTGATGGTTGTAGAGGCATTGGCCCTTGTGGAAGAGCGGCGTCTCCGGCGAGTTCAGGTATTTGGCCTGCGCTTCCTTCTCCAGCGCGCGGCCGCCGAATGCGATCACCCGGCCCGAACGGTCGGCGATCGGAAAGATCACCCGATCGCGAAAGCGATCGTAGGGGACGGCGATATCTTCTCCGTGCACGAGAAGACCGGTCTCGATCATCGCCTCACGGTCGACGCCGCGCGCGGCGAGGTGGTCGCGCAGCGCGTAACGATCCGCTGGGGAATAGCCGAGGCGAAACTCCTTCTGCAGCGCGGGACTGACCTGCCGTCCCGCGAGATAGGTGCGGACCTCCGCGCCCGACTTCGAGGCGAGCTGCGCTTCGAAAAATTGCGTCGCGAATTCCAGCACTTCGACCAGCGAGGCGCGCTTCTTCTCGCGCGCATCCTGGTCGGGAGAGGGCGTCGGCAGCGGCAGGCCGGCCATGGCAGCGAGCCGCTCGACGGCTTCCGGAAAGCTGACGCCTTCAGTCTCCATAATGAATTTGAAGGCGTCGCCATGTTTGCCTGATGAGAAATCGTGGAAGAAGCCCTTTTGGTCGTTGACGAAGAACGACGGCGTCTTCTCCGCATTGAAGGGCGACAGGCCGCGCCATTCCCGGCCCTCCTTCTTCAGCCGGACGCGTTGACGCGCGACTTCCGAGACGGGCAGCCGCGCTCTGATCTCATCAAGGAAAGAGGGGGAGAATCGCATCTTCGGCCAGACTATAGGGGCCCGCAGCGGCCTCAGGCGATGTTCATTTTATGTTCTCATCTCTGCTCCCGCAATCCACAGCGCTTCGGCCGGGCCGCCCGCGCCGGCTCCTCCCCAGCCGGGAAAATTCTTTCACGGGAACGTGATTCCGCGACAGCTACCAACTGTCATCCGGCGCCCAGGTACTCTTTCAGGGGAGCCCTTCCGGTCGCCCTGCGCCCGCTTTTGCCTCGGGCTTTCTCAAGGAGGAGACAAGATGATGAAGCTGGTTATTGCGGGAGCCACCGCTCTGTTGCTCGGCGTGGCCGCCGCATCGGCGGCGCCCATTCGTGCGCCGGCGCTCGGGCAGGCGATCGATTCCGCAACGACGCAGGTCGGGACGATGGAGCACCGCTCGATGCATCGCGGATACCGCATGCATCACCGCCACATGCGGTACGGAATGATGCGGCGGCATCATCATGTGCATCGTGGTTATATGAAGCGCCATTACTGATCGATTTCGCGCGAGCGGCACGCCGCTCGCGCGACATCCATATCAGGACGTTAGTTTCGCCTTCACGATGGCGCTGGCGCGTGCGAAATCCATGCGCCCCGCATATTGCGATTTGAGCGCGCCCAACACTTTGCCCATGTCTTTGATCGTGGCAGCACCAGTGTCGGCGATCGTCTTTCCGATCGCCTGCTCCATCTCTGCATCGCTCAGAGCCTGCGGCAGGAAAGACGTGATGATCGCGATCTCCTCGCGTTCTTGCGTGGCAAGATCGGTGCGCCCGGCCTTCTCGTAAATGCCGAGCGATTCCTGGCGGCTTTTGACGAGCTTCTGCAACAGCGACAGGATGTCGTCGTCGGACACGGTCTTGCCCTGACCGCGCGCTTCGATGTCCTTGTCCTTGAGTGCGGCGTTGATCATCCGGATCGTGTCGACGCGCCGCCTGTCGCCGGCCTTCATCGCCGTCTTCAGTTCGGCGTTGAATCGTTCGCGCATTTGCGTCTCCCATCAGCGTCGTCATTGCGAGCGAAGCGAAGCAATCCAGGGCAAACGCTTGATCATTGGTACATTTGCCCCTGGATTGCTTCGTCGCTTCTTTTCGAAATCGGCTATAGCCGACCTCGCGTGATGCTCCTCGCAATGACAGCGGTCGCATCAATATAGGTGCGCGCCGAAATTTCGCGCGGGATCGAATTCCGGCGAGAGGTGACCGAGCGGTTCGGCCGCGGGACCTGCGGCGCGGACCAGGAACTCGCCGCTGCCAGGCGCGGCGAGACAGCGGCCGTTCTCGGCGATGATTTCGCCACGGCGCAGAACCGTGACCGGCCAGCCGCGCACGGTGCGGCCGGCATAGGGGGTGTAACCAGCGCCGTCGACGACATCTGCGTCGAAGAAGGTGACCTGTTTGTCTGGATCCCAGATCGCAATATCGGCGTCAGCGCCAACGGCAATCGCACCTTTGCGTGGTGCGAGTCCATAAATGTGCGCCGGGGCGGCCGCGGTCCACTCCACGAACTTTTCCGCACCGAAGCGGCCGTTCGAAACCATGGCATCGAAGAGCAACGGCAGGCGCGCCTGTAAGCCCGGCATCCCGTTCGGGATTTGTTTGAAGTTTGCCGATGGGCCGCCGGTCAGCTTGCCTTTCTCGTTGAACGCATACGGCGCGTGATCGGAGGAAACGAGCTGCAGGTCGCCTTGGGAAAGCGCCTGCCAGAGCGCCTCTTGATCGGATGTCTCGCGCAGCGGCGGTGAGCACATCCACTTCGCGCCTTCGATTCCCGGTTTGTCGAGGTCATGCTTCGTCAGGAAAAGATATTGCGGGCACGTCTCGGCAAATACTTTCAGTCCGCGCCTTCGCGCGGCGCGAATGACTGCAACGCCTTCCGCCGAAGACACGTGATAGATCATAATCGGCTGATCGATAAATTCTGCGAAGGCGATCAGCCGCGTGAAAGCTTCCGCCTCGCCCAGGCGCGGATGCGAGACCGCGTGATAGCGCGGCGCCGTGTAGCCTTTCGCGATAAGGCGCTTCGACAGCCACGTGATCATGCCGTGATTCTCGGCGTGGACCAGAACGAGCGCCTTGTTCTCGCGCGCGGCCATCAGCACGTCGAGCAATTGCACGTCGTCGACGCGCAGACGATCGTAGGTCATGAACACTTTGAGCGAGGAATGTCCGGCCTTGATCAGCGGCGGCAGCTCGTCACACAGTACTTCCTCGCGCGGATCGGCGAGGATCATATGGAAGGCGTAATCGATGATGGCGCCGCGCCGTGCCAGCGCGTGGTAATCCTCGACGACCTTGGTGAGGTTCATCCCGACATGCTGCGCGGCGAAACAGAGGACAGTCGTCGTGCCGCCTAGTGCGGCCGATTTCGTCGCGCTTTCAAAAGTGTCGGAATTGATGAGGCCCGAGGCCGACAGTTGCGCGATATGCGCATGCGCATCGATGCCGCCGGGCATGACGAGTTTGCCTGACGCATCGATCTCGCGTTTGCCCGGCGCAAGATCACGGCCGATCGCAGCGATTGCACCGCCGCTGATCGCCACATCGGCGCGCATTGTGTCGGCCGCGCTGACGAGCGTGCCGTTGCGGATGACGATGTCGAATTGCATTCGTGCGCCTTATTTGGTGAGCGTGGTACACCGTGTGGCGGGAGGCGCGCAACTTCCTGCCCGGCCATGACGCAAATGATTATTCCGCGGCTGCCTGCCGCGCCGCCTCCATGCGGCGTTTCACGACAACCTTGATCGCATCGTCGATGCGCTCTCGGGCGTAGCGCAGCGCGGTCGGCAAATCGTCGAGCGCGAATGTGTGCGTGTGAATTTTCGTCGCGTCGAAGCGCTTCTGCGCCATAAGAGCGGCGGCGCGGTGCGTCGCACTCTTTCCCTCGCCGCGAATGCCGTAGAGATAGATATTGTTGCGCACCAGTGCCGCGACGTCGATCGGCACCGGCTCGTGCGGAAACGCGGCGAGGCAAATCTTGCCGCCGCGATTGACCATGCGTGCGGCCTCGTCGATTGCGTTCGGCGCCCCCGCGCATTCGAGCACATAGTCGACGCCCTTGCCGTTCATGATCCGCTGCACGGCCGCGACCGCGTCTTCCGTGCGCACGTTGATCACGTGATCGGCACCGAGTTCGCGGCCGATCTGCAGACGGTTGTCGCGCGTGCCGGTGAGGATCACCGGCTGCGCCGCCAGCGCCTTAGCAACGGCGACGCCAAGCAGACCGATAGGCCCCGGGCCGGTCACGACGATGCTTTCGCCGGCAACGAGTCCGCCGAGCTCGGTCAATCCATACATCGCCGTACCGGCGGTGACGACGAGCGTCGCTTCCTCGTCCGACATGCCGTCCGGCACATGGACGAGCGTGTTGATGTTGTTGATCGCGTATTCGGCAAAGCCGCCGTCGGTGGTGAAGCCGTTGGCGCGGTGTCCCTTGTCGACATCGCCGTAATTCAGGCATGACGTGTACATGCCCTGCCGGCAGCGCTTGCACTGGCCGCAACCCGCATGGATTTCGACGGTGACGCGCTCGCCGATCGCGTACTCGTCGACGCCGGGGCCGAGGGCGGCGACCGTGCCCATATATTCGTGGCCGGGCGTCCAGTTTTTGTTGAATGGCAGCCCGCCCTGAATTTTCGCCGGCGGCCCATGCGCGATCACTTCAAGGTCGGTCGCGCAGATCGCCACCGCGTCGATGCGCACCAGCACTTCGGCGCGGCGCGGCACCGGCACCGGTTTATCGACCAGCGCGAGCTCGCCGGGGTCCTTCAGCACCCAGGCGCGCATTGTGTCGGGCACGGGCATCTTGGGGCTCAGTGTCACGCCCTCGGGTGCGTACATCCTGTCTCCTCTTGAGCCCGGTTGCATTCTCGTGGTGCGGGCGTGATTGTCCGCGACCTTAGCGCATCCCAAGCCCAGTGTGACCATGACTGAGAAAGCGATCGGCCTTGCCCGCGGGCTCACCAATTACGGCGACAGCGCCTTCTCGCTGTATCTCAGGCGCTCGTTCGCGCGCTCGATGGGCTATTCCAGCGCGGCGCTGTCGCGGCCCGTCGTCGGCATCGCCTATTCCGGCAGCGGCTTCAACAATTGCCACCGCGCCTTCCCCGAACTGCTCGATGCGGTGAAGCGCGGCGTCACCGCCTCCGGCGGGCTCCCCATCGAATTCCCAACGATCTCGCTCGGCGAAGTCTTCCTCAACCCGACGAGCCTCATGTTCCGCAACCTCATGTCGATGGACACCGAGGAGATGATCCGCGCGCAGCCGATGGACGCGGTCGTGCTCATGGGCGGCTGCGACAAGACCGTCCCGGCGCAGCTCATGGGCGCGGCGTCGGCGAATGTGCCGGCGGTCCAGCTGGTCGCCGGACCGATGATGACCGGTCGCTATCGCGGCGAGCGGCTCGGCGCCTGCACCGACTGCCGTCGCTTCTGGGCGAAATACCGGGCGGGCGGGGTCACGTCGGAGGAGATACAGGAGATCGAGGGCAACCTTGCCGTTACGGCAGGGACCTGCGCTGTCATGGGAACCGCCTCGACGATGGCCTGCATTGCCGAGGCGCTCGGCATGTCGCTGCCCGGAACGGCGGCGATCCCCGCCGTGCATGCCGATCGGCTGCGCGCGGGAGAAGCCACCGGCGCGCTGGCCGCAGAACTTGCGCGGAAGCCCCGGCGGCCGAGCGAGATCATCACGCATAAATCGGTCGAGAACGCGCTGCGCGTGCTGCTGGCGCTCGGCGGCTCCACCAACGCGATCATCCATCTGACCGCGATTGCGGGGCGGCTCGGCATCGCAATTCCCTTGCAGCGGCTGAACGAGCTCAGCGAGACGACGCCGGTTCTCGTCAACCTAAAGCCGACTGGACCGCACTATATGGAGGATTTCTTTGCCGGCGGCGGCGTCGGTGCGGTGATGCGCGAGTTGAAGCCACTGCTCCATCTCGACTGCATCGACGTGACCGGCGAGACGCTCCGCAACCGGATGGAGGCGGAGAAAGACCTCTTCGTCGATCGCGAGGTCGTGCGCGCCGCGAGCGCGCCGCTCGAAGACAAAGGCGGCCTTATCGCACTCTTCGGCTCGCTCGCGCCGCGCGGCGCGATTCTCAAGCGCTCGGCAGCGGATCATTCGCTGTTCGAAAAGGAAGGACGCGCCGTCGTCTTCACCTCGCTCGAAGATCTCGCCGCGCGGATGGACGATCCCGCTCTTGACGTCACGCCGGATGATTTTCTCGTGCTGCAGAACGCGGGTCCGACGAGCCCGTCCGGCATGCCGGAGGCCGGTTATCTACCGATCCCGGGCAAGCTCGCGCGCGCCGGTGTCAAGGACATGGTGCGCATCTCCGATGCGCGGATGAGCGGCACCGCGTTCGGCACGATCGTGCTGCATGTCACGCCGGAGGCGGCGCAAGGCGGTCCCCTCGCACTGGTCCGCAACGGTGATCGCATCCGCCTCAGCGTTGCGCAAAAACGGATCGATTTGCTCGTCGAAGAAGGCGAACTTGCGCGCCGCCGCGCCGAAGAGGAGCGCAAACGTGCCGCACTCAGTTCGCCGCAACGCGGCTACGCGAAACTTTATCACGACAGCGTGCTGCAGGCGGACGACGGCTGCGACTTCGATTTTTTGCGCGGCTGATCACGAGGCTTTCTGCGAACTGCTCGCCTCAGCTGCTGCGGCAGCTGCAGCTGCTTCCGCGGCCGTTGGCGTGATCCCCTTCGGCGGCCGCTCGCCGCTGCCGCGCGCGGCGCGGGCACGCATCATCGCGGCATTGAGCTCGCCGCCGTAAATGAAGATTGCCGCAAGCGTATAGAGAAAGAGCATGGCGATCATTACCGACGCCAAACCCGCATATGTGGACACATAGTTACGCGAGAACTCGGTCAGATAGCTTCCAAAGGCCATTCCACATGCAAGGAACAAACCCATGGTCAGAAATACGCCCGGCCAGATTTCCTTGAATTTGCGCCGTCCTGCAGCCAGCAGTTTGTGCAGGATAACAAGATCCGCAAACAGCACGACGATGGCAATGCCATAGCGGCCGAAAGTGAACAGCGGCTCGATCTCCTGGAGATCCGGTGCAATCCTCACAATGATGCGCCACGCAAGCGGGGCGAGCACGATAAAGACGGAAAGCACCAATAACCCGATTGCGACCGCGAGGACATACAGGATGGATTCAGCGCGCAGCACATACCAAGGCCGCGGATCGCGCATGTCATAGGCGCGATTGAGCCCCACGCGCAGCGCTTCGATGCCGCTCGAGGCGAAATAAATCGCGAGGACGGCGCCGATCGTCAGCAGCCCGGCGCGAGAGTGGGTCAGCACGTTGTGCACTTCGGTCGCGAGCGGTCCGGCGACCCCGGACGGCATCGCGTCGAAAATCAGCCGCGCTGCTTCGTCCGCAAGTCCCGCAGTCCCGAAGAAGCCGGCCAGCGCGGTGACGAAAATCAGGAACGGGAAGAGCGAGGTCAGGATCGTCAGTGCGATGTGGCTGGCGATCGCCCAGCCGTCATCCTCGGCGAACCGGAGCCAGGCGTCCCAAAAGATGAGGATCAATCTGCGCATTGCCGGCGACCGCATACAGGTCTAGCTGATTTTGTTCGCGTCTGCGGCTACGATTTGATTAGCCGCCGTCATCAAAGGGTTGAGTCATCATGTAGGGCGTTCTACCTCTGAGGCTTCGTAGGAGAAGCAGCGAAACGCATTCTCCCGGCACCAGTTTGTGGAACAGGCCTATGGTCAGCTGAGCCGCAGCGTAGCCAAGCCTCTGCTCCTTCAATCGATACCGCCAACGGCGCGGCTGGTACGATCACATTGCGGATGGAGGTCGCTTGCACGTTCCTGGGGCCACACTGCTGAGCGGACGAACGATCGCGCTCGTCCATCCGGCATGGCATTCCTGCGGCACCGCAACCGTGGTGGCCGGCCAAGCGCGCGCCTATCGCGCGCTCGGCGCCCGGGTCATCTCGCTGGCCCTAAGCGACCAGCCGGTGTTCGGCCTCGCCGCGAAGAGCTTCGGGCGAGCGTATCGTGAGGCAACGCCCGAACTTGTCGCCGATCGGCGCCTGCTGACCGGCGTCGCGAGGAGCGCGTTTTTGAATCCGTTGACCATCGGCCCAATTGGGTGGAGTTTTGCTCACGGCGATCACGCCGCGACATATGTCGGCTTCGCCAAAAGCAGCGCGGTTCCGGCCGAACTCACGACCGAACGCATCGACATCATCCACTGCAATCACTTTTTCTGCATGCCGATGGCCGAGAGATTGCGGGCAAGTCATGGCTGCCCGGTCTTCCTCGACACGCACGACATACAGGCCAAGCAATACGTCCTTCGCAATGCGCACGGATGGTACCTGCCGCCGCGTGCCACGTACGAGGCGATGCTCGCGACCGAGCTCGCATGGCTCAGGCGGGCCGATCTTCTCATTCATCTGAATTCCGA
>JAXDNH010000042.1:0-7691 GCA_034669525.1 Methylobacteriaceae bacterium
TCGAGGGGCCGGCGCAGGACCCGGCGCCCCTGCCCTATCTCGCCCGCCGCCGTCCGCAGAACTACGACGTCGCCCTCGAGGTAGCACTCCGCACAGCTCAAGCCGAGACGATCATCTCCCACACCAATTTCAGGTACATGTATTGGTCGAGCGCCCAGCAGCTCGCCCATCATGCCTTTTGCGGCTGCGCCATGCGCGTAGGCGATCTCCTCGGCTCCGGCACGATCAGCGGACCCGAGAAGCACGAGCGCGGCAGTTTGCTCGAACTGTCCTGGAACGGTAGCGAGCCGCTTAGCCTGCACGATGGCAGCCAGCGCACATTCCTTGAAGACGGCGACACGCTGATCCTGCGCGGCTACGCACAAGGCAAAGGCCATCGCATTGGGTTCGGCGAGTGTTCGGGCACGATCCTGCCCGCGATCACACCGCCGATCTGATCCATGGCTGTGCTTGCGGTCGACTTCAGCGGACTGTAGAGCTGACGTATCCTTGACACGGCTGCGTCATGAACGCGTCGAGACGATAGCACAGATGACGCGCTGAATTCTCACCGCAACTAAAGCATGCGCTCTCGTTAACCCTCGTCTATAAAGGTCCGAACCGCTTCGGGAAATCGGCTTGGGACGAACGGGTTAGCCGGCTGGCGTCGCGAATTCCCGCTATAGAGCTTCGCTTGATGAATCGTCCAGTTGCTCCCGAAGTTATTGCCGCTCCGGTCGACACGGGCCTGCGCGCCATCGTCGGCATCGCGGGCTACTACCGAATCGCGGCGGACGCCCATCAGATCGAGCGCGAACTCGCGCTGACCGGCCGCCTGTCGAATGAAGACGATGTCGTCCGCGCCGCGCGGCTGGTTGGGCTGAAGGCGCGCGTCCTTCGCGGGATTCGCTGGAAGCGTCTTCTGAGCATCCCGACGCCGGCAATCCTGCGTCTCAGCGACGGCTCCTTCACCATTCTTATCGCCCGAGGTCCCGCGGGCGAGTGCCGCATCGTCAATCCGATCACGAAGTTCTTCCGTGAGGTTTCCGCCGAGAAGCTCTTCGAGGAGATCGAGCCGCTCGTTGTCCTGGTCACCCGCCGTTTTCGTGGCGAAGGCTTTGATCCGAAGACATTCGGCTTCCGCTGGTTCCTTCCGTCGATCATGCGCTACCGCAAACCGCTCGCGCATGTGCTGCTTGCCTCGTTTTTCGTGCAGATATTCGCGCTGGTGACGCCGATCTTCTTTCAGGTCGTTGTCGACAAGGTGCTCACGCATAAAGGCTACTCGACTTTGTACGTCCTCGTTGCCGGGCTGGTGCTGATCGGCCTTTTCGATGTCGTGCTGCAATATTTGCGCACCTATGCCCTCTCCCACACGACCAACCGCATCGACGTCGAATTAGGCCAGCGACTTTTCAAGCACCTCTTGCGTCTGCCCATCTCTTATTTTGAGACGCGTGCGGCGGGGCAGACGGTTGCGCGCGTGCGCGAACTTGAAAACATCCGCTCATTTCTGACGGGACAGGCGCTGTTTTCGGCCCTCGACTTCTTTTTCGCCTTCGTCTTCATCGCCGTGCTTCTCGCCTATTCCTGGAAGCTGACGCTGATCGTGCTCGCCTCGATCCCGCTTTATCTGGCGATCGGCTTTCTCGTCCGCCCCCCGCTGCGGGAGAAGGTGAAGGAGAAGTTCAACCGCGGCGCGGCGAGTCAGCAGTTCCTCGTCGAAACCGTCGTCGGTATGCAGACGGTGAAATCCGCCGCCGTCGAGCCGCTGATGCAGGCGCAATGGGAGGAGCGGCTTGCCGCCTACGTTCGCACGGGCTTCGAAGCGCAGCTCATGGGCGCCGGCGGTCAGCAGGCGATCCAATATGTGAGTAAGCTCACGACCGCCCTGCTCCTGCTCTTCGGCGCCTATTCCGTCATCAACGGCGATCTCACGGTTGGTGCACTTGTCGCGTTCAACATGATTTCCAATCAGACCGTCCAGCCGATCCTGCGATTGTCGCAGCTTTGGCAGGATTTCCAGCAGGTGCAGGTCTCGGTCGAGCGGCTCGGCGACATTCTGAACATGCCGCCGGAACGCACGAACACGATCAGCGCGGTGCCGCCGCGGCCGCGTGGCGCGATCGACGTCAAACACGTGCTGTTCCGTTACCGGCCCGGTGGACCGGAGATTCTGAAAGACGTGTCAGTGTCGGTGCGGGCGGGGGAGGTCGTCGGCATTGTCGGGCCCTCAGGCTCCGGCAAATCGACGCTAACGAAGCTCATCCAGCGCCTCTACATCCCGGAAGAGGGACAGATCACGCTCGACGGCATCGATCTCTCGCAGGTCGATCCCGCCTGGCTGCGCAGCCATATCGGTGTCGTCCTGCAGGAGAACATCCTGTTCAACCGCACGATCCACGACAATATCGCTTTCGCCAATCCGGCCATGCCGCGCACGCAGGTGATCGCGATCGCCAAACTGACGGGCGCCGACGAGTTCATCTCCAAACTGCCGCACGGTTATGACACGGTCGTCGAAGAGCGTGGCGCCAACCTCTCCGGCGGCCAGCGCCAGCGCATCGCGATCGCGCGCGCGCTGGCGACAAATCCGCCAATCCTCATCTTCGACGAAGCAACCAGCTCGCTCGATTACGAGAGCGAGCGGATGATCCAGGCGAATATGGAGCGCATCGTCAAGAACCGCACGGTACTGATCATTGCGCATCGACTCGCCACCGTTCGTCAATGCGATCGCATCATCGGCATTGAAGATGGACGCATTGTCGAGATGGGCAAGCACGAAGAGCTTCTAAAACACAAACAAGGCCTCTATGCCCGGCTCTGGGCGCTGCAGACTGCACAGGCTTCCGCATGACTCTCGTCACCAGCGCCAAGAAGGATCTTGTTGCCGCGAAACCCGCCCTGCCGGGGGGTCCCTTCCGCATTTCCGATCACGAATTCCTTCCGGCCGCGCTCGAAATCCTGGAAACGCCGCCCTCGCCCGTGCGCATCGCGCTGCTCGCGATCATCTGCGCGTTTGCGGCGGCTGCACTCGCCTGGTCCTATTTCGGGCGGATCGACATCATTGCGACCGCACAGGGCAAGTTCCAGCCGACCGGGCGCGTCAAGATCGTCCAACCACTCGACACCGGCAAGGTTCTCGCGTCCTACGTGGAAAACGGCAAGCATGTGCATCAAGGCGACGTGCTGGTCGAGCTCGATCCGAGCGAGGGCGCGGCCGAGGTCGAGCAATTCAGAACGGGGTTCGCGTCATATCGCGCGGAGGCTCTGCGCCGGCGCATTGCAATCGACGCCGCGCGGGCGAAACAGACCGCGAAAGCACCGCCGATCGCTTGGGATGCCGACGTTCCACTCCCGATCCGCTTGCGTGAAGAGCGCGTGATCGCGAGCGATCTCGGACAGCTGAATGCGCAGGTAGCGAGCCTCAACGCGCAGGCAAACCAGAAGCGGGCAGAGCGCGAACGGCTTCAATCGACGATCGTGGCGCAAAAGCAGCTGGTCGCTACGCAACAAGAGCGCGTATCGATGCGCTCCTCGCTGGTCGAGAAGAGCGCCGGATCGCGCGCCGACCTCCTCAACGCCGTTGAAACGATGCAGTACCAGCAGACCGCCTTGGCCCAGCAGATCGGGCAACTGGCCGAGGCTGAAGCCAATCTCGCCGTCATCGCGCGTGATACGGACAAGGCTTACGAAACCTTTATCTCGGAGAACGCGCAGAAGCTCGCAGAAGCCGAGCGCCAGGCCGATGATATCGCGCAGAAGCTTGCAAAGTCGGCCGCGAAGCTCGATCATATGATATTGCGCGCGCCGCTCAGCGGAACCATCCAGGCGTCTTCGGTTACTACCGTCGGCCAGGTGCTGACTTCGGGCGAGGAGATCATGCGCATCGTGCCGGAAGATGCCGTACTCGAAATCGAATGTTACCTGCCGAACCAGGATATCGGTTTCGTCAAGGAAGGACAGGACGCCGTTGTCAAGATCGAGTCCTTTCCCTTCACCCGCTACGGCACGATCAATGCGCGCGTGACGCGCGTCGCGCGCGACGCCATTCCGCAGCCGGAAGCCGAGCAGACGGAGACCAACAGCCAGAAGCAAACGAAGAGTACGCAGTCCGGCGTGGCTCAGCGCACGCAGAACCTCGTCTTCCCGGTGACACTAAAGCCTGAGACGACCCTGATCGGCATTGACGGCACGAACATTCCGCTGCAGGCCGGCATGGCGACGACGGTCGAGATCAGGACGGGGAGCCGGCGGATTCTCGAATACATCTTCTCGCCACTAATGCAGATCGGCTCAGAGGCGATGAAGGAGCGCTAACGCGTTGGCTCACGCCGAGGTTAGGCAGCCCGCATCGGCTGGGAGACTCCGACCGGCATCAACTCGTACGGCGGCTTCCAACCTGGCAAAGCCGCAAGCCTCCGGCGCCATGAATGAATAGCCGGATAGGCAAGGTCAAGATTGAAGCCGGTCTCTTCAGGGGGATAATATATGTACCCCGCCAGGGAGAAGTCCGCGATGGTCGGGCGCTCGCCGAGGACGAAGGCCCGGTCCGTCAAATGTTTCTCGACAATGGCAAATGCCTCTTCCATTCTCGACTTCAAGAAAGCCAATACAGCCGCGTGCGGCGGTTGTGGAATCAATGAATATTGAAACCGATACGCCGCCAAATTGCCGGTGAACTTGTGATTATCGAAGAGGATCCATCGGAGGGCTTCGATGCGCTCGTCGGCATTGGCAGGAGCGAAATTGCCGGTCGTGTCGGCGAGCCAGATAAGTATCGCTCCCGACTGCGACATCCGCTTGCCGTTCACTTCGAGCACCGGCACTTCACCCATAATGTTGGTGCCGGCGCGCCAATTCGCGTCCCGCGTCTCGCCACCAGCGAAATCGACTCCCACGGGCTCCCAATCGTGGCCGGCGCAATTCAGATAGAGTGCGACCTTGTAGGCGTTTCCCGAGCCGCCCACGCAATGAAGCTTGTATTCGGCCATTCCCGATCCAGCTTGGATGAACTCGCGCGGGCAACCTGCCCGATGTGTGGCGAAGCCGCAACAAGCAATTGGTAAGGCCGCGGTCGAAGTTTTGGCGCCGGCTTCCGCGGCGCGGAGGCGCTGCGGCGCTTACGCCGAGCGCCGGCGCGGCAGCGGCGTCAGATAGAGTTCGCCGAGCACCGGGCCGAAATAGATCGGCAGCGCCGATTTCGGCACGCCGTCATAGAGCTCGTGCAGGCCCTTGCCGATCTTCTCGAGCATAATCGGATCCGGCACGGCCGGATGCGGCTCGGAAACGAACCGCGGCTCCGCGGGCCGGGCCTGCTGGGTTTCGCACATCTCGGACAAGCTGTTCGCCTTGGTCATGCGAATCGTGCCGGTTGAAGGTTAACGATTCCCTGCAACCTCTTGCACTATGGTTAATAATTGGTTGGCGTAGCAATTCGCGTGCGGCTTCAGCCAAAAACAAAGCCCCGCGATGGCTCGCGAGGCCTTGAATTTACCGAAACGGGCGGGCCTGTCCCGCTTTTGGTCTCTCGCCGCCGAAGGTGATCAGGCTTGCCGGCTGAGGCACATCTCGATTTATTACAAATTTATGAGGCAAATCGTGAATAACATCTTAACGCATTGGGCCGCAGTGCGGCGGCGCGGCCCGGAATGCCGCGCAAATGGGCAGGATGCTTAACCGGCCCGAAAAACGCGTGCGTTCCTTTCCGGCCCATCCAGCACTTCGTTAATAACGCGGCGAAGTGACGATCAGGACGCCGCCTTTTTGTACAGGTCCTGATGAGTGCCGCGCAGCATGTTCTTCTGCACCTTGCCCATCGCGTTGCGCGGCAGGGTGTCGGCAAAGAGGATGCGCTTCGGCAGCTTGAATTTCGCAAGGCGCCCGTCGAGCGCGCGTAAAATCTGCCGTTCGTCGATCTTGGCGCCGGGCTTGCGTACGACAATCGCGGTCACGCCCTCGCCGAAATCGGGATGCGGCACGCCGATGACGGCGCTCTCGACCACGCCCGGCAGCGCGTCGATCTCGGTCTCGACCTCCTTGGGATAGACGTTGAACCCGCCGGTGATCACGAGGTCCTTGCCGCGCCCGACGATGTAGACGTAGCCCTTCTCGTCAATGCGGCCGAGATCGCCGGTTTTGAAGTAGCCATCGCTCGTGAATTCTTCAGCCGTTTTCTCCGGCATGCGCCAATAGCCCCTGAAAACATTCGGGCCTGCGACTTCGATCATGCCGACTTCGGCACGCGTAGCAGGCGTGCAGTTGTCGGGATCGACGATCCGCAGCGACACGCCGGGCAGCGGGAAACCCACCGCACCGGGGATCCGCTCGCCCTCGTACGGGTTCGACGTGTTCATGTTGGTCTCGGTCATTCCATAGCGCTCGAGGATGGAATGATCGGTCTTGGCGCGCCATTCACGATGGGTTTCCGCGAGTAGCGGCGCGGAGCCGGAGGTGAAAAGACGAATGTGTTTGACGAGCGCGGGATTGAGATTCGGATGCTGCAGGAGACGCGTATAAAAGGTCGGCACAGCCATCATGCTCGTCGCCTGCGGCAGGAGACGGACGACGGTGTCCGCATCAAAACGCGGTAGGAACAGGAGCGAGCCTCCGGCGATCAGTAACGTGTTGATCGCAACGAAAAGACCATGCGTGTGATAGATCGGCAGCGCATGCAGGAGCACGTCGCTCGCGCTGAAGCGCCAGTAATCGACGAGCGTGCGCGCATTCGATGCGAGATTCTCCTGTGAGAGCATGGCGCCCTTGGAGCGGCCGGTGGTGCCAGACGTGTAGAGGATCGCGGCGAGATCATCGGGGCCACGCGAAGCGTTCGTGAATTTCGGCGACGCGCCTTTCGCTTTGTCCGTCAGCGATCCGCCGCCATGCTCGTCCAGCGTCTCGACATGGGCGACGCGCGCCTTCTTCGCCGCCTCCGCCAGCTTGCGGCGGCGCGTCGGATCACAAACAAAAACCTTCGGCTCGGCATCGCCGAGGAAATAACTCACCTCCGCCGGCGTATAGGCGGTGTTGAGCGGCAGGAACACCGCGCCCGAGCGCAGACAGGCGAGATAGAGGAGCACCGCTTCCGGCGATTTCTCGACCTGCACGGCCACGCGATCGCCCGGCTCGACACCGAGATCGCGCAGCACGGAGGCGATCCGCGCCGAGCCCTCCTCCAATGCGCGGTAGGAGACGGTGCGCCCTTCCGGCGTCGTCAGGAACGGCTTGTCGCGCCCGGGAAAGCGCGCGGTCAGCGCGTCGTAGAGATGAGCGGACATTAAAACTCAGGAAGGACTAGCGGGCACGCTTTGCGGACGCGCGCGCGGCTTGGCTTCCGGCTTGAGCAGTTTGCGCACCGCACCCGAGGCGACGATCTCGCGCTGGTTGGCATAGGCCTCATGATTCTCCTCGATCTCGTCGAGATCATAGAGGTAGTTGACCATGATCCCCGCCGATTCGCGTAAACCCTTGCGTGAGCGGTCGCCTAGCCAATTGATCCGCTCCAGTCTAGCGCCATTGCCGAGATGGAAGCGCGCGACGGGATCGACGGCACGGCCATCCGGAGTTTTTGCCCTGAGGAAATAGTGCGCGGCAAGCGGCTCAAGAACGCGGCGCGCGTACTCGGTAGCGGTGGGGTTGTCGATCCAGCTCCATTCATCGAGCGCGGCGAGCATCGTGCGCTCCTCGCCACTTACGGGAACATCGTCCGC